>PLTD01000028.1 GCA_003165335.1 Rhodospirillales bacterium
TCCAGGGCATGAAGGCGACGAGCACATTGCGGCCCAGCGCCAATTCACCCAGCTGGGTGGACGGGCCGTCGCCGATGATATCGCCGGCTTTGACCTGATCGCCAACCTTAACCAGAGGCTTCTGCGTGATGCAGGTGTTCTGGTTGGAACGCTGGAACTTGCGCAGCTTATAGATGTCGACGCCGGGGGCGCCGGCATTGGCCTCTTCGGTGGCGCGCACGACGATACGGGTGGCATCCACCTGATCGACGATGCCGGTGCGCCGCGCAGTGATCGCGGCGCCCGAATCGCGGGCAACCGTGCCTTCCATGCCCGTGCCCACGACGGGAGCGTCGGACCGCAGAAGCGGCACAGCCTGACGTTGCATGTTCGAGCCCATGAGAGCGCGGTTGGCGTCGTCATTCTCAAGGAAGGGAATGAGCGCGGCGGCAACCGACACGATCTGCTTGGGGCTGACGTCGATCAGCTCGATCGCGTCCGGGCGGGACATGATGTAGTCGCCGTTGGCGCGGCACGACACCAGATCGGCCGAGAAACGGCCATTCTCGTCCAACTCGGCATTCGCCTGGGCGATCGTGTAGCGGCTCTCTTCCATCGCCGACAGATAGATAACCTCGTCGGTCACCTTGCCGTCGACCAGACGCCGATACGGGCTTTCGATAAAGCCGTACTGATTAACGCGCGCGTAGGTCGCCAGCGAGTTGATCAGACCGATATTCGGGCCTTCCGGCGTCTCGATCGGGCANNTCCATGAACTGCGACAGCTGCGATGAGCCGAAGAATTCACGCACGGCGGCCGCCGCCGGCTTGGCGTTGATCAAGTCATGCGGCATCACGGTGTCGATATCGACCGAGCTCATCCGCTCGCGGATCGCCCGCTCCATGCGGAGCAGACCCAGACGATATTGATTTTCCATCAATTCGCCGACCGAACGCACGCGGCGGTTGCCGAGATTGTCGATATCGTCGATTTCGCCGCGGCCGTCCTTCAGGTCGACCAGCATTTTCAGGATCGCCAAAATATCCTGCTTGCGCAGCACACGCACCTGGTCGTCGGTGGTGAAGCCCAGACGGGCGTTCATCTTGACGCGGCCGACGGCCGAGAGGTCATAACGTTCCTGGTCGAAGAACAAGCTGTTGAACAGCGTTTCGGCCGATTCCAAGGTTGGCGGCTCGCCCGGGCGCATGACGCGATAAATATCGATCAGCGCATCCTCGCGGGTCGCATTGCGATCGATCGCCATCGTGTTGCGCATATAGCCGCCGACCGTGATGTGGTCGATGTTCAGCAGCGGCAATTCCTTGACGCCGGCCGCAGCCAGCTTTTCGAGATCGGCCGCGGCGATTTCGTCGCCCGCTTCGTAAAGGACAACGCCATTGGTCTCGTCGATCACGTCGGTGGCCAGATAGCCGCCGGCAAGCTGCTCGAGGCTGACGAGCAGGTTCTTGAGCCCGCCTTCCTGCAGCTTTTTGATCATGCGCGGGGTCATCTTCGCGCCGACTTCGGCGACGACTGTGCCGGTGTCGGCATCGACCAGATCATGGGTCAGCTTCACGCCCTTCATGCGCTCTGCGTCGAATAGCGTGGTCCAGCCTGCGCCGGCGCTGCGATAGACGATCGTGCCGTAGAAGGCCGACAGAATCTCTTCGCGGGTCATGCCATTGATCTGCGAACGATCGCTCTCGGCGCCGTCGGCCTTGCGTTCAGCGCGATAATTCTCGGTTTCGGTCGAATCGAGCGCATAGAGCAGCGTCGTCACCGGCAGCTTGCGGCGGCGATCGATACGGACATAGACATGGTCCTTGGCGTCGAATTCGAAATCGAGCCATGAGCCGCGATAGGGAATGACACGAGCGGCGAACAGATACTTGCCCGACGCGTGGGTCTTGCCCTTGTCGTGGTCGAAGAAGACGCCCGGCGAACGGTGCATCTGGCTGACGATCACGCGCTCGGTGCCGTTGATGATGAACGTACCGTTCTCGGTCATCAGCGGAATGTCGCCAAAGAAGACTTCCTGCTCCTTGATATCGCGGATCGTCTTGTTGCCGGTCTCNNTCCTTGATGTCGCGGATCGAGCGCAGGCCCGTCTCCTCGTCGACATCGAAGACCGAGAGCCGCAGCGTCACCTTAAGCGGCGCGGCGAAAGTCATCCCGCGCTGCTGGCACTCGTCTACGTCATATTTCGGCTGCTCGAGTTCATAACGAACGAAATCGAGTTCGGCGCGATCGGAAAAATCGCGGATCGGAAAGACGGACCGAAAGACCTCCTCGAGTCCCGCAATGATGCGGGCTTCGGGTCGGACGTCCATCTGCAGAAATTTCTCATAAGAGCTGCGCTGAACCTCGATCAGGTTCGGCATCTCGATCACTTCCGGGATGCGTCCGAAGGTCTTGCGGATACGCTTACGGCCGGTGAACGAGCGCGCGGTGGATTCTGCCATAATGCTCCCCAAAGCAGATGCGAACGCAAATGCGCCTGCATAAAACGGGCAACGGGACGTATCTTCCACACCTCACGGTAGGTCGATTCCATCCGAAAAAGCCGCTTGTAACACAAACGGCAATACGATGCCGCCGGGGGAAACCCTAAGGTTAACCCCCGCCGAGCATCGCGAAACTATTCAGCCGTGAACAACGACACCTATTTAATATCGACTGTCGCGCCCGCTTCTTCAAGCTGTTTCTTAATCTTGCCGGCTTCGTCCTTCGACACGCCTTCTTTGACGGGCTTCGGAGCGGCCTCGACCAGGTCCTTCGCCTCTTTCAGGCCGAGGCCCGTAATCGCGCGAACTTCCTTAATCACATTGATCTTCTTCTCGCCTGCGGCGGTCAGAATGACATTGAACTCGGTCTGCTCCTCAACAGGGGCAGCAGCGGCGGCAGCGCCACCACCGGCAGCGGCGACCGCAACCGGAGCGGCAGCGGAGACGCCCCATTTTTCTTCGAGCAGCTTTGCCAGTTCAGCGGCTTCAAGAACGGTAAGGCTCGACAGATCGTCGACGATTTTTGCCAGATCAGCCATTATAGAAAACTCCTAACTATGCCCTAGGGCGTTGATGCCCCTGGGGGGCGGTTGGATAGTGAAATACGAAACTTAAGATTAGGCGGCCTCTTGGCCCTGGTTGGCATGTGCGCTGATGACCCGCGCAATCTGCCCGCCGGGAGCCTGAAGAATTCCAGCGATCCGCGTTGCCGGGGCGACGATGAGGCCCAGCAGTTTGCCGCGCAGCGCATCGATCGAGGGCAGTGTCGCCAGCGCCTTCACGCCTTCGACGCTGAGCAGTTGCCCACCGAGCGAGCCGCCCAGCACCACGAATTTCTCATTGTCCTTGGCGAAGGCCGTCGCGACCTTGGCTGCGGCAACCGGGTCTTTCGACACGGCGATCGCGGTCGGTCCACGGAACAACTCGTCCAGGTTTGCATGGTTGGTGTCGCGGATGGCGATGCGCGCCATACGATTCTTGGTCACCTGGACACTGGCATCCGCATCGCGCATGGCGCGGCGCAGATTGGTCAGTTCCGCCACGGTGAGGCCGCTGTAATGCGCCACGACAACCAGCGTATTGGCGAGGAAATCCGCCTTCAACGCATCGACGGTCTGCGCTTTCTCAGCCCGATCCATTGTTCACTCCATCTTTCGCCGCGGCGATGATCGCCGCGAAATACTACATCGTGCCCCAGGCAACCGGCCCGGGGCGGAAACTCGTAATCCAGGACTGAGAAAAGAAGCAGCACGGACGCTGTCTTCGCCCCCGGCCGAATCGGCGGTGGGCGGCAGCGCATTACCAATGCAAACTCCCGTCTCATGCAGGAAATTAAGCCGGCAGATGCCGACGCCCGCAGTCTCGGACAGGTGGTATCCGGCGGTCAGGCCGGAAACCCGAAGGGCGCGATGGAAACCGCCGCGCCTCTTCGGGGGAGGCTTTTACGCCGAAGCGTTACCAGAAAGCAAGGTCTGCAGATCGACCTTAACGCCGGGCCCCATCGTGGAGGACAGGCTGACCTTCTGAATATAGGTTCCCTTGGCGCCCGTCGGCTTGGCACGGCTGATGCTGCCGATAAAGGCCTGGACGTTTTCGACCAGGGCCTGCTCGGTGAAGCTCGCCTTGCCGATGCCGGCGTGAACGATGCCCGCCTTCTCGGCGCGGAACTCGACTGCGCCGCCTTTGGCCGCCTTAACCGCCTCGCCGACATTCGGCGTCACGGTGCCGAGCTTCGGGTTCGGCATCATTCCGCGGGGTCCGAGCACCTTACCCAAACGCCCGACCAGCATCATCATGTCCGGGGTCGCGATGCAGCGATCGAACTCTATGATGCCCGCCTGGACCTTTTCGGCCAGATCTTCAGCGCCGACGATATCCGCGCCGGCTGCCAAAGCTTCCGCTGCCTTGTCGCCCTTGGCGAACACGGCGATGCGCACGGTCTTGCCGGTGCCGTTGGGCATCTGCACGACGCCGCGAACGGCCTGATCGGCATGGCGCGGATCGATGCCGAGGTTCATCGAAATCTCGATGGTCTCGTCGAACTTCGCGGTGGCATTGTTCTTAACCAGCTTCACGGCCTCGGCCAGGTCATAAACCGTTCCGAAATCGCCGACGGCCTTCTGGGCCTTCGCCATACGTTTGCTGTGCGCCATGTTACTGCCCCACCACTTCGAGGCCCATCGAACGGGCCGAACCAACCAGCATGCGAGCCGCGGCATCGACGTCGTTCGCGTTCATATCGACCAGCTTGGTCGCGGCGATCTTGCGGATCTGATCCATCGTGATGCTGCCGACCGTTGCGGTTCCGGCTGTCTGAGTGCCCTTCTTAACGCCGGCTTCCTTCATCAGGAAATAGCTGTTCGGCGGCGTCTTGGTAACGAAGCTGAATGTGCGGTCGCCATAAACGGTGATGACCACCGGAATCGGCATGCCCGGCTCCATGTCCTGCGTCTTGGCGTTGAACGCCTTGCAGAATTCCATGATGTTGAGGCCGCGCTGACCGAGCGCCGGCCCGATGGGCGGTGAGGGGTTGGCCTTGCCTGCAGGGACCTGCAGCTTGATGTAGCCGGTAATCTTCTTCGCCATTAAACGCTCCTTACGTAATCGACCCCATCGGGCCGGAGGTGGCGCCCGAAGGCGCCGGAGTGCGTGGTGCGGCCATGGCTAGCCTCCCACGCGGGTGATTGAGTGAAACCGGGTCAGACTTTCTCGACCTGGGTATATTCGAGTTCGACCGGGGTCGAGCGGCCGAAGATCGAGACCGCAACCTTGAGACGGCTGCGCTCTTCGTCGACTTCCTCGACCGTGCCGTTGAACGAGTTGAACGGGCCGTCGCTGACGCGAACCTGCTCGCCGATCTCGAAAGTGATCGAAGGCCTGGGCCGTTCGATGCCTTCCTTGACCTGGCTCATGATCCGCTGAGCTTCGACCTCGCTGATCGGAACCGGCCGCGTGCCGCTGCCGCCGAGGAAGCCCGTCACCTTGGGCGTGTCGCGCACCAGGTGCCAGGTCTGATCGGTCATTTCCATTTTGATCAGCACATAGCCGGGGAAGAACTTGCGCTCCGCGCTGACCTTCTGGCCGCGCTTGAGCTCGACCACTTCCTCGGTCGGCACCAGGATGTCGTCGAACGCATCCGACAGGCCCAGCTTTTCGGCCTTTTCCAGAATCGCCTGTTTGGCCTTCTTCTCGAAGCCCGAATAGACGTGCATCACATACCAACGCTTAGCCATAAGTTAGGCTCCGATGCCGAGGACAAGGCGCAGCGCATTGGCGATAATCCAGTCGCTGAATGACAGAAACAGCGACACCACGACCACCATGACGAAAACCATGGCCGTCGTTGTGACGGTCTCTTTCCGGGAAGGCCAGGTCACCTTTGAGGTTTCCTGACGGACTTCCTGAATGAATTGTGCGGGACTGACTTTTGCCATGCGTTGCTACCCGCGAACGGGTTATTCCTCTATATCTCGTTGCGGCGTCCTGGCAGGAGTGGAGGGGCTCGANNCGGTTTTGGAGACCGGTGCTCTACCAATTGAGCTACACTCCTAAACGGAAAGCGCCTCGTGCGCCCCATCCACCGGGATGGCGCGCGAAGTGGGCTATTTAGCGATGGCGGCCACGCAACGCAATGGCAATTCCGGGGATATGGTAAAAGCTTTGCAAACTGATAAGCGAGGAGAGGCTCATGGCCGTGCGATTTAGCCGGATTCCCGTCATTGTCGCATTGGCGGTCACAATGGGTTTTTCGCCCCCCGCACTGCGCGCGGAGGAACCGGCAAAAACCGCCGAAAAGCCAGCAGAAAAGCCCGAAGACAAGACCCGGCGCCTGCCAATGCCCGCCGACGTCACGACCGAACAGCATGTCTCTTTGCCAGAACGAACGCTGAAATATCACGTCACCGCCGGCAGCCTGCCGCTCAACAACGACAAGGGCGAACATAAGGCCGATATCTTCTACATCGCCTATCTATTGGACACTGGAAAGCCGGCGGCCGATCGGCCGATTACCTTCGCCTTCAACGGCGGGCCGGGCGCGGCCTCGGCCTATCTGCATCTTGGCGCACTGGGCCCTAGGCGGCTGGAGTTCGGCAATGACGGCGATGCACCGTCGAACCCGGCCAAGCTGGTCGACAACCCGGATACCTGGCTCGATTTCACCGATCTGGTCTTCATCGACCCCGTCGGTACCGGGTACAGCAGCACGCTGTCAGGATCCGACGAAGACGGCAAGCTCTATTGGGGCGTCAGCCAGGATGTCGATTCGCTCTCGAACTTCATCGTCCATTACCTGACCAAGACCGGCCGCATGACCTCGCCGCATTATCTTGTCGGCGAAAGCTATGGCGGGATTCGCGGACCGAAAATCGCCCATCATCTGCAAACCAAAGAAGGCGTCGGGATCAACGGTATCGTTCTGCTCTCACCCGCCTTATCCTATGACTTTCTGGGCAACGGCGACCTCAACTTCCTGCCCGATATGGCGCGTCTTCCCTCGCTCGCGGCCGTTGTCCTCTCGGCCAAAGGGCCGGTGACGCCGGATATGCTGACCCCCGTCGAACAATATGCCGCCGCAGACTATCTGGTGGACCTCATCCATGGGCGCGGCGACCCCGCCGCCGCCGACCGAGTGGCAGATAAAGTGGGCGGTCTGATCGGTCTGGACCCCAAGCTGGTGAAGCAATTGGGCGGCCAGATCGGCATCGAGACCTATGCTCGGGAACTGCACCGGGACCAGGGCCAGATCACAAGCATCTATGACGGCACGGTCAAGGGATACGACGCCTTTCCGCACCGGCCTACACCGCAATTCGAAGACCCGATCCTGCAGGGCACGATCGCGCCCGTAACCAGCGCCATGGTCGATTACATCCAGGGGACTCTCGGCTATCGCATCGACCAGCCCTATCACCTGCTGAACTATGAGGTGAACAGCAAGTGGGACTTCAACATCCACGGCAGCGACCTGGAGATACCGAGTTCGGTCGATGATCTGGTCCAGTCGCTGGCGCTGGACCGCAACATGAAGGTGCTGATCCTCCACGGCATGACCGATATGATCACGCCTTATTTCGCGACCCGGTTCATCATGAATCACATCCCCGCCTTCGGCGACGCCGCCCGGCTCCAACTCAAGCTCTATCCCGGCGGCCACATGCTCTACAGCCGCGACGTGTCGCGCGCCGGCCTGCGAGCGGATGCAATGAAGCTGTATCCGGGGGGATGAGCCTCAAGCCACCGGCCCCTTGCGCATGAAGGCCGTCCGGCGGCATGTGCAGACTTCGTCTCCGGTCTGTTTGAGCGCCGTGTGCTCGAACTCGACCAGGCCGGCATCAGGGCGGGATTTGCTTTCGCGCAGGCCCACGACCTTGGTGCGGGCGCGCAGCGTGTCGCCGTGGAAGACGGGTTTGGGGAACTTCACGTCCGTCATGCCCAGATTGCCGATCGTGGTGCCCAGCGTCGTATCATAGACGCTCATCCCGACCAGGATCGCCAGCGTGTAATAGCTGTTGAACAGTCGCTGGCCCCATTCGGTAGTCTCGGCGAAATGGGCGTCCAGATGCAGCGGCTGGGGGTTCATCGTCATCAGGCTGAACATCGTATTGTCATATTCGGTGACCGTGCGCGACAGCGCGTGTTCAAACTCCTGCCCGACGTAGAATTCCTCAAAATAAAGCCCCGCCATCTCGTTCCCCTTTGTGCCTGAACCCCTTATGGTTGGGCTGGTCATAGCCAAGGCTTGGACGCGCGACAAGCGAAGTCGGGGCCGGCAAGAAGCGAAACGGCCAAGTTCGGGAGGAACCTCATGAAAGTCGTCACACTGATCCAGCGCAAGCCCGGCACAACACGCGCCGCGTTCAAGGATTATTACGAGAAGAACCACGCACCGCTGGGCACGCGCTATTTCCCGTTCGACAAATATGTCCGCAACCACCTGGACTCATCCATACCGGCCGACCTGCCGTTCGACGTCTATATGGAGGCGTTTCTGGACCGGACGAAGGCGCTGGGCCTGCTGAACGGCGACGTTGCCAAAGTGTTCGACGAAGACGAGAAGCGCTTCATGAACGCGCCGCCGCGGCCGGAGGGCTTCGACGCCAATGAGCGGCTGGTTTCGGGTCCGCCACGCGGGGTCGATCCGCGCGGCACACCCAAGAGCGCCTTCTTCGTCAGCAATACCGGCGGTGCGGACCCCAAGGCGTTCTTCGATGCCGTCGCCCAATGGGGCAAGGGGCTGGGCGAGAAAACCAATGCCACCCGGGTCATGCTGGATGAAGTGATCCCGGGCCACAGCGTGACCTTCTTCAAGTCCGACGCTGTCCTGGTCTTATGGACCGGCCACACTTTCACCACGACCCCGAAAGCCCCCGCAGGCATCCGGATCGACGCGGTTCTGGCCCTTGATTCCCAGGAGACGAGCAAGGAAGACTTGGCCGCCAATTTCGGGAAACGCTAGACGGGAACGTGCCACATGATTGAACTGGTGATCGATCAGCGGCGGCGGGACTTGGGCGGGTTTGAGGTTGGGCGGGTTCTGCCCTTCGCCAAACACCGGATGGTGGGCCCCTTCGTCTTTTTCGATCATATGGGTCCGGTCACCTTCCCGGCCGGGATCGGCAAAGATTGCGATGTCCGCCCCCATCCGCACATCGGCCTGTCGACCGTCACCTATCTCTTCAGCGGTGAAATCATGCACCGCGACAGTGTCGGGTCAGAGCAGGCGATCCGCCCCGGTGAGGTCAATTGGATGACCGCCGGGCGCGGCATTACCCATTCGGAGCGGTTCGAGAAGGCACGCGCCCAAGGCGATCATATCCACGCCATCCAGTCCTGGGTGGCGCTGCCCGAGGCGGATGAGGAAACCGCCCCGTCCTTTGCTCACCACGGACCGGAGGATCTGCCGACCTATGAGGCGGACGGGCTGTGGGCTCGTCTGGTGGCCGGAAAGGCGTTCGGCGCCGAGGCTAGGGTAAAAACCCATTCGCCGCTGTTCTATGTCCACTGGAACCTGCAGCCGGGTGCAAAGGCGCAGTTGGGCGCAGAATATCCCGAGCGCGCCGCCTATATCGCAGTCGGATCGGTCGAAGTCGACGGGCAGACTTTCCACGCCGGGCAAATGCCGGTCTTCAACACCGGCGAACCGGTCCTGTTCACCGGGGTCACGGCCGCGACAATCATGCTGCTGGGCGGCGAGCCTTTGGGCGAGCGCTTTATCGAGTGGAATTTCGTATCGTCCCGCAACGAACGGATAGAACAGGCCAAGGCCGATTGGCGGGCCGGCAGGATGAAACTGCCAGACCTGGACCACGACGAATTCATCCCGCTGCCGGGGTAGGCGCCGATCCGGACCGGGCTAATGCCCTAAATATTGAAATTCGTCATTGCGATGAGCGTAGCGACACGGCAATCCAGAGTGCAAGCACGCTGGTGCTCGCAATTGATGACGAGAAATGAATAGGGGATGTTTATGGAAATCTCGGAACCGCTTTCGGCCAAGGACGTCAAATTCGACCAGAGCGCCGATGTGATCGTGGTCGGAATGGGCGTGGCCGGGGCCTGCGCGGCGGTCGAGGCGCATGAGGCCGGGGCGGATGTGCTGGTGATCGAGCGCACTTCGGGCGGCGGCGGGTCCAGCGCCATGGCCGGCGGCTATGTCTATTTCGGAGGCGGCACGCGGGTGCAGAAGGCAAACGGCTTCGACGATACGGTCGAGGATATGTTCAACTACATCATGGCGGTCACGCCCGAGCCGAACGCAGAGAAGATCAGGCTCTATTGCGACAACAGTGTCGCCCATTTCGATTGGATGGAGCGCCAGGGCGTGCCGTTCAACGACCGATTCTTCCCGGGCAAGGACCCCGAGCACCCGACCGATGAGACGTTGTCCTGGACCGGCAACGAAGACGCATGGCCTTTCAGCGAAATAGCTAAGCCGGTGCCGCGCGGCCACAAGATCGGCGTCAACGGGGCCGCAGCCTATGCCATGATGAATGCGCTGATCGCGACCGTGAAACGCATCGGCATCAGGGTGGAGTTCGATTCCGCGGTGAATGCTCTGGTGTGCGACGACAGCGGCAGAATCGTCGGCGTGCGTTATCGCCAGTTCGACGAAATCCACTATGCCGAGGCGCGCAAAGGCGTGGTGCTGACCACCGGCGGTTTCGTCTGGAACCGCGAGTTGATCGACCAATACACGCCGAACATGGCGCTGGAGGGTGTCATCCCGCATGGCGCGCCGACCTCCGACGGGGCGGGGCACCAACTCGGCATGAGCGTCGGCGGCTCGCTGATGAACATGGCCGCGACGATGATCTCGATCCCGATCTATGCGCCGGAGAGCAGGATCAAAGGCATCTTGGTCAATAAGAACGGACAGCGCTTCATCAACGAAGATACGTACCACGGCCGCGCCACCGCTTTTGCCATGCAGCAACCCGATATGGTCGCCTATCTGATCTGCGATGCGCCCAGTTTCGGCGAGCGGAACGGTTATGAGGCTCTGATCGACGCCTGGGAAACCGTCGCGGAAATGGAGCACGATCTCGGCATTCCGGAAGGGGCGCTGCAGAAGACGCTGGCCGTCTACAACGAGAATGCCGCGCGCGGGCAGGACCCCGATTTCCACAAGGCCGCCAAATATCTGACGCCACTGGCCGAGCCGCCTTTTGCCGCGGTCAATATCACTTTGGGCCCGGTCTCGGCCCAGGGACTGACCCAGGGGGGGCTGACCACGACAGCCGATGCCCAAGTGCTGGACGAGGCGGGACGGATCATTCCCGGGCTTTACGCCGCCGGCGCTACGGCATCCAACATCGCCAAGGACAGCGCCGGCTATGCCTCAGGCTTCATGATCGGCGAATCCTCCTATTTCGGCCGCCGCGCCGGGGCGCATGCCGCCAGGGTCCGCTAGCCGGCGATAGCCAAGCTAAACAGACGGCCCTACCAGGGCTCTGGTTTCCGCTGTCGTTATTGGTGCTGCAGGCAGCCGTTTGACGCCAAATATCCACTAGCTGTCGAATCGACATAATACGAGAATATTTTTCATGCCGGAATTTCAGATTCAGGCCATATGCTTTCAAACTGAACATATACGAACATTAAACTTATAATATTCCGACAATATTAATCGTGCCAAGGCAATCGTCTGGCCGAGGATAATGCGCATGACCGGGAACAAACTTATTGGGCCAGGAAACCTTACGGACCGTATCGCGGCGGAGATCGCCGACAGTTTCGACTGAGAATTGGAAATGGAGCTGGACGACGGCCGCCTGGAAAAGCTGTTGGACATCTATGGCGAGCGTGCCGCTGCTCAGGGAAATGTACGTTCCTAATATCTACGAGCGCATCAGGGCGGGCCGCAGGTCATTTGCCGCCCCGCCAGATGTCGATGATCCTGTCACTGGTCGTGACCGTCGAGATTGGCGTCAGCGAGTTCTTGATGACCGATTCGGCATATTCGTCGGGAAAGCCTGCCGCGCAATCGCGCACCAGAACCGCGCTATAGCCCAGATTCACCGCTTCCAGGATCAGGCCGAAGATCGCCAGATTGATCGAAACGCCGGTCGCCAGCACGGTCTTGATCCCCAGGTTGCGCAAAGTGATGTCGAGCGACGAGTTGCTGAACGGCGAAAGACCGGTGAAGCGTCGGAAGATCATATCGCCGGGCTCCGGCGTCAGTTCCGGAACGACTTCGGCCGACGCGCTGCCGCTCAACAAATGTTCCGGATCCTTGGTCAATGTCGCGATCAGGCCGCAATTGCGTGCGGTCCCCTTGCGGTCGGCACGGAACTCGGCATTGCAATAAACCACCGGCACCTTGTGCGCCCTGGCCGATTTCATCAGCAAAGCCAGATTTCCGACCACCCCGTGCCGCTCGACCGCGTCGGCAAGCGGCCGGATACGGCTGAGGTCGCCGACAACCGAACGCTGCATTTCGACGGTCAACAGAGCCGTGGTCGCGGGCTGGACCAAATCTTCCAGGCGCATCGATATTCCCTCGCTTATATTTACAGGGGTCGCGGGATGCTGGGCTCTGCGGACCGCTAGATGGATTTGGTGCTGAGCTTCACCCTCAGGGTCTGGGGCCCATTGGCCCAGACGACCGGGTTGAGATCGAGCATATAGTCGGGCGAAAAGGCCAGGCGATCGATCCGGTCGAGCAGCGCAACCGTCGCAAGGCATGCCTCCATGCGCGCCAAAGCTGCGGCCGGGCAGATGTGCGGCCCTGCGCCGAATGCCAGATGGGCGCGTCCGCGCTCGCGGCCAGGCAGAAATGCGCCGGCATCCGGCCATATTGTCTCGTCGCGATTGGCTGAGGCGATGGAGAGCAGAACCCGTTCGCCAGGCCTGACGGTCGTGCCGTCCAGAATCGTTTCAACTCTGCAATTGCGCGCAAGCAATTGGACTGGGGAGTCGAGGCGAAGAACCTCTTCGACCAATGCAGGAATCAAGCTGCGATCCTGCCGGATGCTTTGGAACACCGCTTCGTCCGAGGTCAGCCGCAACAGAAGATTTCCGATCAGGTCCCGTGTGGTGCCGTTGCCGGCGATGATGAAGAACATCATTTGAGTCTGAATGGCGCGGACCGTCAGGCGCGCGCCCTCGACCTCGGCGCGGGTGAAGCGCGTGATGATGTCGTCGGGCGGATTGGCGCTGTTTTGGCGCTCGACGATGTGCCGCTCCAGATAGGCTGCAAATTCGTCGTGAAGGTCGACCAAGGCAGTATTGGCGCTGGTCGCAGAGCCCTGCCGGTCGAGCAACTCATCGGTCCAGCGTGCGAACCGGTCGACATCCGTCATCGGCATGCCCAGCAGATAGGCAATCACCGCGCTGGGCAGGCGCCGCGCCAGGCCCTGCATCAATTCGGCCTCACCGTCGCGCGCGGCGGCTATGAGCGTTTCATCGACGAATTGCTCGGCTAAGGTTCGGATAAAGGGCTCGTGGCGCGAAACCTCGGTCAGGGCCGACAGAAAAATGCGGCGAACTTCGCTGTGCCTGGGTTCGGGAATGCCGGCGAGAATGATGTCTTCTTCGGCCAGAGCGCCGCTGTCCGAGAAGGTCCCGGAGAAATTCTCGACGCTGCGCACCCCGTCGCTCGTCGCCTGATGGCTGACGGCGACCAGTTCGCCGCCAGGCAGGCGATGAACCGGGCATCGATCGCGCAATCGGGAAAAAGCCGCATAACGCCCTGCTGCGTCGCGGCTGAAAATATCGTCCGAAAATATCGGCGCCGTTTCCGTTTTCGCGCTCATATCCCGCCCCCTACCGCGGGTTCACCCCGGCGGATCCGTCCGGCTTTTCCGAAATGGCCGCCGGTTTCGACCTCATGTTGTCCCGGCACAGCCTGTCTGACAAGGAGATAGCCGTCACAAGCACCCGCTCCAGGTACAGCTTCGAGTAGTTTCCGAGTCTGGTTTGGGCGATCTCTCGCAAGCTATGGTCGCAACGGTCGAACTGTCGATCGAACCATCGTCTGCGCCAATGCGCATCTTCCCCGCGCAACACCAATGTCGTTCGGTCAAGCTAAAGGGGTGCCGCGACCGAGACTTGGCGATCAACGGTTAAGCCGTACGCGACTCCATCCCAGCACTTTAACGGCAATCGCTTTGCAATCTCCGGGCAGTGAGAACATCGCAATATTCGAGAACGATGGGCGGATAGCATCTTCGATTTGTTTTGTGAGATCTTAGTGGAAGTTCACTATTATTCTGACCCTACCGGCGTCTCACCATGTTTCTAGGCATGAGCTGGAAGCTGATCGGGCTACTGGCCGCTGGGATCGTTATCGTCGGCGGAGGGGCAATCTATTGGATTGCCGACCTCGCCGCGCCGCCCCATTACGTCACGGCAGCGGTGACGCAAGGCGACGTCGTCACCACGATTACGGCCAGCGGATCCGTCAATCCGGTGGTTGTCGTTACAGTGGGGACCTATGTCTCGGGCACGATCGACACGCTCAACTGCGACTACAACACGCAACAACGCCGACTGGTATCGCCTCATCGATCTGTGTGGACTGTCCAATACGCTGATCGGCGATACTGATGGCGTATACGATCCTGCCAACTACAACGACAGGCTTTTGCTCGGTCTGAAAGGAACCATGAGCGAGGCGGAGCTCTACGTCCTGCGGGCTCGGCTGAACGGCGGGATCCGCAACAAAGCAGCGCGCGGCGAGCTCCGGCGCGGCCTGCCTGTGGGCCTTGTCTGGGGCGACGCTGACGGCGAAGTCCGATTCCATCCTGATGAAGGGGTCAAGACGACGATCGGCACCATCTTCTCCCGCTTCGCCGAGACCGGTTCAGCGCGGCGGGTTTGGCTATGGTTCCGATCTGAAGGACTGCGCCTACCCCTTCGGATGAACCAAAGGTCGCAGATCCTCGGCGGCGCCATGGGAGAAGCAGCATGACTCAGAACATCGATAGCGCGCGCCTCACCCTGATCCTGAACGAGCTCCGCTTGCCCGCGATCAAGCAAGGTTGGGCCGCCTTTGCCGAACGCGCCGACAAGGAGGGTTGGCCCGCAGCCCGTTTCCTCGCCGCCCTCGCCGAGCACGAGGTCGCCGAGCGCGACCGCCGCCGCATCACCCGCCATCTCGCCGAAGCTCGGCTGCTACCCGGCAAGACCCTCGACAGCTTCGACTTCAACGCCGTGCCGATGATCTCAAAAGCCCATGTCTCGGCGATCTGTGCCGGAGACAGTTGGATCGACATGGGCGCCAATCTCATCCTGCTTGGCGGACCCGGCGGCGGAAAATCCCACCTCGCCTCGGCCATCGGTCTGGCCCTGATCGAAAAGGGCTGGCGCGTCTTGTTCGCCCGAACTTCAGACCTCGTCCAGAAGCTCCAGGTCGCTCGCCGCGAGCTCGCCCTCGAGGCCGCTATTAGCCGCCTCGACCACTTCCAGCTCCTCATCCTCGACGACCTCGCCTATGTCAGCAAGGATCAGGCCGAAACCTCCGTCCTCTTCGAACTCATCAGTTCACGATACGAGCGAAGATCCATCCTCATCACCGCTAACCAGCCATTCGGTGAATGGGGAAAAGTTTTTCCTGACCCCGCTATGACACTCGCCGCTGTTGACCGCCTCGTTCATCACTCAACAATCTTCGAGATGAATGTCGACAGCTACCGCCGAAGAGACGCAATCGCTCGAAAACAGATCGGCGCAGGGCGACCCGCAAGCCAAGCGACAATCAAGAATACTGCGCCCCTGGCGCCCAGCGACAATCAACCCAAAACTTAGCTCTTGCCACCGACTATCACACCTAACATCATCAAAACCGCGCGGTCACAGATTCTCATCCAGATTGTCGCGCCCTCTCANNACCACGCGCGCGAACAGGCCGAATATGAAGAAAAACTGGCCGCGCGCGAGGCCAAGACGAAAGCCACCGGCAAGAAGCCCGGCGGCAGGCCGCCCACGCCGCCAGCCGCCGAGGGGCCGTTGCCCACCGATCAGGTCAACCTCACCGACGCAGACTCGCGCATGATGCCGGTGGCGGGCGGCGGCTTCGACCAGTGTTACAACGCCCAGGCCGCTGTGGCGGCGAGCAGTCTTTTGGTCGTCGCCGGCGACGTCGTCCAGGCGCCGAACGATAAGCAGCAGTTGGAACCAATACTGGAACAGCTCGACGCGTTGCCGAAAGAGCTTGGCGACGTCGATACGCTGCTAGCCGACAATGGCTATTTCAGCGACGCGAATGTGAACGCGTGCGCCCACGCGGGGATCGACCCGCTGATCGCAATGGGCCGGCAATCCCACCATCAACCCCTGGCCGAACGCTTCGCCCCCGCGCCGCCGGAGCCGGTCGACCCGACGCCCGTCGAGGCGATGGCCCACAAGCTGAAGACGCCAGAGGGCAAAAAGCTCTACGCTCTGCGCAAGCAGACGCCGGAACCCGTCTTCGGAATCATCAAGTCCGTGCTCGGATTCCGCCAATTCTCATTGCGGGGCCTCGAAAACGTGCGCGGTGAATGGAGCCTCGTGACCATGGCCTGGAACATCAAGCGGATGTTCGCCCTGAGCGCCGCAATCTGAGGCCAAAAGCAGCATCAGCCCCCAAATCAGCGCATCTCCGCCTGACCGACGCCAGCAAACCGATCAAAGCCTCTCAGCCGCCATTCCAAAAAAACCCAATGAACCCATATCCTGCATGCTCAACCTGACAAGCGGCCAAGTCAGCCCGACAGGCTGCTAGGAGGGAAGCATGAACTAATGTTTGACGGGCGTATGGGTTCGGATGAGTGATAGACCACCTTGCTATAAATCACGAATAGACCGCATTATGAGCGATAGAAGGGATGTCTATCGCTCATGGAATGGATTTGGCAGCAACCGGATTGGCCGAACTTCGACTGGGATAAAGCCCGCTTTGCTAAAGCCGAGGAACGTTTTCTGATAGAGGCCGGCGTCTGCGTTGGCGCGATCAAGCATCTTGGGTCCGACGATCGGGACCAGTTGATCATTGAAGCGATGAGTACGGAGGCTCTGACCACCTCGGAAATCGAGGGAGAGATTCTCGACCGCGTTAGCGTTCAATCCTCAATCCGACGTCAGCTAGGCCTTGGCACAGACAACCAGCGTGTTGCATCGGCGGAACAGGGTATCGCCGAGATGATGGTCGATGTTTATCTCTCCTTCGCCGAGCCCCTGTCGGACGATAGATTGTTTGCGTGGCATCGGATGGTGACTAGCGGCCGTCAAGATTTGAAGGATATTGGCTGTTATCGCACTGACAAAGAACCGATGCAGGTGGTCTCAGGTGCGGTCTATGCGCCCAAGGTGCATTTCGAGGCCCCGCCGGCATCGGTTGTGCCGGCTGAGATGACGCGATTCCTCGACTGGTTCCGGCGCACAGCACCAGATGGCGCCGAACCGTTACCCGCATTGACGCGGGCCGGAATCGCGCATCTTTATTTCGTTTGCATCCATCCCTTCGAGGACGGCAACGGCCGCATTGGCCGGGCCATTGCAGAGAAAGCACTCGCGCAGAGCCTGGGTTACCCGACTCTAACATCGTTGGCGGCTACGATTCTAATCAAAAGGAAGACCTATTACAAAGCGCTGGAAGCGAGCAACAAGCAGAACGAGATCACTTCCTGGCTATCCTGGTTCGCCGGAACTGCGATCGAAGCGGAGCGGCGCACAATGGCGCTGGTCGAGTTCCTGATCGATAAAACCCGCTTGCTTGACCGGCTACGTGATCAATTGAACGGGCGGCAGCAAAAGGCGCTCGTCCGGATGCTGCGAGAAGGCCCGCAGGGATTCAAAGGCGGGTTGAGCGCCAGCAATTACATCACCATCACTGGAGCATCACCCGCGACCGCGACACGCGATCTTGCCGATCTAGTGAGTAAAGGTGCGCTGGCCCGCGCAGGCGAGCGCCGCCATGCCCGATACGACATCGCCATGCCGCTCAGACCGGTCTCACCGGTCGCCTTGGACGACCACGGCGAACTGATTTAGGTCACTGTACATCTACGACGCCGGTCCGTCTCGCTCACCGAATTAGCAGCACCTCAGGCTCCCGATGGACAACTTCGTCGCCGAGGAAATCTATCGCTTACACGCGGCTCTCGGGTTATCGGTCGCAATCACCCCAGTGGGATTCCGCTCAAAAAAATCGATCGGCAATTTGATCAGCTTTGAATAAACATAGAGATTGATGCGGCCGTCTATGCGAGCGGTGGCAGTCGCTTGAGCCTGATCGAATCCATGGACCGTTTGACAAATGGGGAATTAATGGACGCGGCGCGGAAATATTTCAAACGGGTCGATCGGATGATTCCCCAGCCGCAAAAGCTCTAGGCGATAGACGATCTATTTGTGAAATACGGCAAGCTGTCGGCCGCGTAGCGGCGAGGGCAGGGGGGCCCTGAAAACGAGAGGGTCGACGGCGGGCTAGTACTACTGCGTCATTAATGT
>PLTD01000119.1 GCA_003165335.1 Rhodospirillales bacterium
TGACAACGTCGAATTTCGAAACCGCATGAAGCTTGTCCGCGGTCATCGAAGCCGGGGCGTAGCCATGCCCTTTTTCGGTAACGACGTGGACCAACACCGGAGCCTCCTCGTCCCAGTCGCGAATATTGCGCAGAACCGGGAGCAGATGGTCGAGATTGTGCCCGTCGATCGGGCCGACATAGTAAAAGCCCAGCTCCTCGAACAAGGTTCCGCCGGTGACCATGCCGCGTGCATATTCTTCTGCGCGTTTGGCGACACGCCGCATCGGTTCAGGCAAGTGTTTGACCACATCCTTCGCCAGATGACGCAATCCGCGATAGGAATGGGATGAGATCAGGCGCGACAGATAGGCGGATAGCGCGCCGACGGGCGGAGCGATCGACATGTCGTTGTCGTTCAAGATGACGATCAACCGGCTTTTGGTCGCGCCGGCATTGTTCATCGCCTCATAGGCCATGCCCGCGCTCATCGATCCGTCGCCGATCACCGCGATCACATTGCGCTTTTCGCCCTTAAAATCGCGCGCCACCGCCATGCCGAGACCCGCCGAGATGGAGGTCGAACTATGGGCTGCGCCGAACGGGTCGTATTCGCTCTCGCTGCGCTTGGTGAAGCCGGAAAGCCCATTTTTCTGGCGCAAAGTGCGGATGCGATCGCGCCGGCCTGTCAGAATCTTATGCGGATAGGCCTGATGGCCGACATCCCAGATCAGCCGGTCGTGCGGGGTTTCGAAAACATAATGCAACGCGACCGTCAGTTCGACGACGCCAAGCCCCGCCCCTAAGTGACCGCCAGTAACGGAAACTGCGTCGAGCAGTTCGGCGCGCAACTCATCGGCGACCTGACGCAGGTTGGACTCGTCCAGCTGGCGCAATTTATCCGGGGTCGGGGCGCGGTCGAGAAGGGGCGTTAGCAGTGTATTGGATATGGTCAATTCTGATTTCCCTCCCGACGAATAAACCACTCCGCGTCAGGCCGGATGATTCGACGACATTAATCAACGGTCGCTGCAATGGCAATTTAGGCCCCGGACTCGACCGACACCCAGCCGGCAGGGCCCAGCTTTTCCAAGGGTTGAAAATGCGACTTGTAGGACATCTTGCGCGAACGCGCGATCCAATAGCCTAGGTAAAGAAAGGGATGCTGTTGCCGCCGCAGCAGCGTAAGCGCCGCCAGAACGATAAATGTGCCAAGGCTGCGGCGATGGGCGGCCGGGTCGAAAAAGCTATAAACAGCGGAAAGCCCATCGGACAAAGTATCGACCAGCATGGCGCCCAGAAGGCTGTCGCGTCCGTCGCGCAGTTCCAGAACCCTGCTGTCGGCTGACCCGTCCTGAATCATCGCGCGGAAATCCAGGAAACTCATGCGCGCCATGTCGCCGTCGGAATGCCGCCCGCGCTGGTATGCGGCAAACAGAAGATATTGTTCCTCGCTAGCGATCGCTGGCCGTTCGATCAAAGTCAGATCCGCATTGCGTTTCAAAATACGCTTCTGAGAGCGGTTGGGCTGGAACAGTTCGGCGGGTATTCGTACAGGTACGCAGGCTTGGCAGGCCGGGCAGACCGGTCGGTAAACAATGTCGTGGCTGCGGCGGAAACCGGCCCTTGTCAGTGTCGCGTTAAGTTCTGCTGTGCCGCCCCCATCCAGGCGCGTGAACAGCTTCCGTTCGATCTGCCCTGGAATATAGGGGCAAGGCGACGGCATCGACCGGTAGAACCGGCGAAGCGCGGCGAAATGCGGCGGGATGATCGACATGCATGACCACTGAAAAACGCAACAAGTCTAATGTGATTGACGCCGCCTCCGCGTGCAAGTGTTCAATCGCTTTAGGGCAAAAAACGCTGGCGCCCAAGGCCATTGGCCTCAAGCTCGTCCGCAGTTCCGGACAGCGTTATCGATCCGCCGTCGCGCCAGCGTTTTGCCAAATCCGAGAAATGGGGCGACAGGGGGTTTCCGGATTCTCCCGTCGCGATGATGAAGCGACTGGCGTCCAGGTTGGAAAGATCGAACACGCCGCGATAGCCGGGGCCGTGCAAATCCGGGAAATGCACGCCGTCCGAACTGATAAATCCTGCACGATTTACGGTTTCGGCCCCACCCGGGGCTTCGAGCCCTATATTGAACATGGAACCCAGGATCGGGATGGCGCCGAACAGCTGCGAAGTCAGCGCAGCGCGGTGAGCGTCGCCCCAGCGCCAGATTTTCATGTCGCCGCCATAGGTTTTGGCGAGTGCAATCAGAGTCTGATCCAATGTATTGGCCAGAATGGCGTTGGCCTCGTCCGGGCCGCCCGACGCAGTAGAATAGCGATTGAGCAGGCGAAGGATCAGGGCTGGGCTATAGCCGAAGCTGACGTTGGCGGCCAAAGATCCTAATCGCTTTTCCAGAAGTGCGTGTTGAAGGCGAACCACCCAGGCGCTGTAGATCAGGGGCTCCGGCCTGTCGGCTCGCATTGTCCGGTCCCAGTCTTTCAGCATTTTCAACGCGTAAATGCTGGGGTCGCTCTTCGGCTGTGCCGCCAGCATGCGCGGTACCAGAAGGTCGGCGTCCTGTTCTTTGATATCCAGCTGCATGCGGACGAAATCTGCGGTTGTGAAACTGCTGCCCGCGTTCATCATGTCGGTAATTCGCTGGGCCCGGTACGGCGAATCGCCGTAATCGCGGGTTATATAGATCGGATAGTCGGCGGGAACGACCCGGTTATTGGCATTGATAAAGGCGTGGCTTGCCGGATCGGTGGCTTGCGGCAATTGAGTGAAATCGGCAAGTCCGACCCAGTCCGCTTCTCCGGAGGAGCCTGGAGCTGGGAAGTCGTCTGTCGGGCGTTTGCGTAGCGGCAGCGGTCCGACGGAGGTAAATCCGATATGTCCGTCGACATCCGCATAGATGATATTTTGCTCGGGCGTGTGCCAAAGCTTCAATGCCGCCTGGAATGACGGCCAGTCATGCGCCCGGTCCATGCCGCGAATTGCCTGGACCGTCGTGTCATTGGCATCGAAGGCGACAAATGATAGCGCAACCGCTTTATCTTTGCCGACTGCCGCGGACAATTCGGGGTCGATGTCCGAGATCACCGGACCATGGCGCGTTTCGCGGACCTTCAAATGCACATCGTCTCCGAACCTGACTTTGATGACCTCGTCGCGGGTTGCGAACGCGGTTTGTCCCGTTGGCGTGCGATATTGGCTCCCATCGCCGGGAACGACATCTTCGACAAACAGGTCCTGCACATCCCCGCCGGTTGTTGTGGTGCCCCAGGCGACACGGTCGTTATGTCCCAATATGTGGAAAGGGACGCCCGGAAACGTGACGCCGGAAAGGCTGCCCTCGGGCGTTACGATCCGCGCCAGATACCAAAGAATTGGCGCCGAAAGACCCAGATGCGGGTCGTTTGCCAGCAGCGGCTTGCCGCTCGCGGTTCGGGTTCCGTCAACGACCCATTCGTTCGACGCGTGATTGGGCCCCAATATCGGCGGCATATTTGCGGAGAAGCGCTTCCAGTCGATGCCACTCAATGCTGCCAATGTCATGGGCCCGGCATCACCTGGGTCCTGAAACAGGTCATTGAAAGCCTCGGGGGTCAGTTTGCCGACCAATTCCGCCCGAAGTGCCTCTTCCCGGTAATTTCCGCTGAGTTGCAGCGCCATCAATTTGCCCCAGACCACGCTGTCCGCCGGACGCCACGGCTCGGGTGTCGTATGCAGCAACTGGAACTCGAGCGGCAGGGGCGCTGCCGGATGAGCAAGATAGTCGTTGACGCCCGCAGTATAGGCATCGATGTCGGCTCTGATGTCGGGGTCCAGCATGGCGTAATTCGCCTCCGCCAGCCGGTAAAAACCCAACACGCGCATTTCCCGGTCGAAATTCAGCCCCAGCTTGCCGATCAGCTCGGATAGCCGCCCTTGCCCGATGCGGCGCTGCGTTTCCATCTGCCACAGCCGGTCGCGGGCATGGACCCAGCCCAGCGTGCGATAGGCATCGCGCATTGAACCGGCGAAGATATGAGGAACGGCATTCTGGTCCCAGACCAGATCGACCGGCGCCGTCAGTCCGCGCAATTTAACTTCGCCGCTCGTCGGCGGGGGAGAAAGCTTTAGCCAGCCGATGATTCCGCCAACAATCCCGACCGGAACCAGGGCAACCACAGCAACCAAAATTGCCAAGGCAATCAGCACACGGCGGGTTCGGCGCATCTGAGTTTTCCTTGCTGCGGGGCTTGAGGCGTCGCGGGTTTGGCCTTAGCACGAGACGGGCGCGGGTAGTAGGGATGCAAACAGTGCTTGAACCGGTCGAACGTCGTTTTTTGGGATTGAGCCCGGCGGGATTTCACCGCAACGCCTATTGGGATTGGGGCTCTGTGCGGGACGGCGCGCCCGTTCTGATCGCGATGCACGGCTTGACCCGCAACGGACGGGATTTCGACCAGGTTGCGCGGGCCCTTGCAGATCGGTTTCATGTTGTCTGCCCCGATGTGGTCGGCAGGGGCAAGAGCGATTGGCTGCCCACCGCGTCGCTCTACGGATATCCGCAATATCTGGCGGACGCGGCTACCTTGATCGCCCGGGTTGTGGACGGACCGGTCGATTGGCTCGGCACCTCGATGGGCGGGCTGGCCGGCATGATGTTGGCGGCGCAGCCATTGACGCCGATCCGCCGGTTGATCCTCAACGATGTCGGACCTTTCGTGCCCAAGGCCGCGCTGGAGCGGATCGGCGCATACATCGGACAGGACCCCGATTTCTCAACCCTGCGGGCCCTGGAAGGTTATTTGCGGCGCGTTCATGCGCCGTTCGGCAATTTATCCGACGCGGACTGGAACCATCTGGCGCGAAATTCCGCCCGGGTGAAACCGGGGCGGGGGTACGGTTTGGCCTACGATCCGGCAATTGCCGACGCCTTCCGTACCGGACCGATCGGCGATGTCGATCTTTGGTCCCTGTGGGATCGGGTCGCGTGCCCGGTCTTGATCCTGCGGGGCGGCACCTCGGATCTGCTTCTGCCGGACACCGCGGCAGAGATGGTTCGGCGCAAGCCCGGCACAGTGCTGGTCGAATTCCCCGAATGCGGTCATGCACCGGCCCTGATGAACGAGGGCCAGATTGCGGTGATTGGGGATTGGTTGGCGGCATGAATATCGTAATTCGCGAGGCGGGGCTTGGCGACGAGCATCGGCTCGCAGCAGTCGGGGCCGCCAGCTTTCTCGAATCCTATGCGGGCGATCTGTCGGTCGACGATATTCTAGCCCACTGCGCCGGCCAGCACTCGGCAATATTCTATGAGGATTGGCTGATCGGCGGCGAGGCGCGGCTATGGCTAGCTGAGGCGGCTGAGGGCCGCGCGCCTGTCGGCTATCTGGTGATGACCGCGCCCGACGTGCCGCTGGCCGATCTCGGGTCCGGCGATGTCGAGATTAAGCGAATCTACGTGCTTCATCCCTTCCAGGGCGAAAAGGTCGGTTGGGCGCTGATGAAGACCGCGCTTGATGCAGCGCGCCGGACAGGAAAAACCCGCGCGTTGGTCGGCGTTTACGGCAAAAACGAACTAGCCATCGCTTTTTATAAGAAGGTGGGCTTCATTGTCGTCGGGGAGCGCAAGTTCCGGGTTGGAGCCACGCTGCACGACGACCTTATTCTCGCTTTGGGTCTCTGATCACCCGGCCTTGATCCGCTTGGCTGCATCCAGTGCGCCATAGGTCAGGACTGCGTCGGCGCCTGCGCGCTTGAAACAGAGAAGGCTTTCCATCAAGGCGGGTTCGTATTCCAAAGCGCCGGCCTGGGAGGCGAAGCGCAGCATCGCGTACTCCCCGCTCACATGATAGGCGAAGGTCGGGACGCCGAATTCGGTTTTCACCCGGTGGATGATGTCGAGATAGGGCATCCCCGGCTTGACCATCACCATATCCGCGCCCTCGATCAGGTCGAGTTCGATTTCGCGCAGTGCTTCGTCGCTGTTTGCGACATCCATTTGATAGGTCCGCTTGTCGCCTTTCAGCAACCCGCGCGTCGACAGCGCGTCGCGGAAGGGTCCGTAAAAGATCGAGGCATATTTGGCTGCGTAGGAAAGTATCTGGACGTTCTGGTAGCCAGCTTTGTCCAGTGCCTGGCGAATCGCACCGACTCGGCCGTCCATCATGTCGGAAGGAGCCACGATATCGACGCCGGCCTCGGCTTCCGCCAGAGCCTGACGGCACAGAACCTCAACGGTCGCATCGTTAACGATTTTGCCCTCGACCAGTAGCCCGTCGTGGCCGTGGGACGTATATGGATCCAGCGCTACGTCCGCGATCAGCCCGATCTGTGGCACCTGCCGCTTGATGTGGGTCACCGCGCGGCCGAGAAGGTTGTCAACCTTAAGCGCCTCTGCGCCGTCTTCGGATTTCAGTTCTGGCGCAATCGCCGGGAATAGCGCAAGCGCCGGAATCCCGAGATCCGCGGCCTGTGCTGCAATTTCAGTTGCCAGATCGATCGAAAGCCGCTCCACTCCAGGCATTGTTGCTATGGTTTCCCGCCGATTCTCCCCGTCGATGATGATGATCGGCAGGATCAGATCGGCGGTGGCGATGCGATTTTCGGCTACCAATCGCCTACTCCATTGCGTCTGACGATTGCGGCGCAGGCGGACGGTGGGGAAGCTCATGGTCGTAACCCTTGATAGTTTGAGGAAAATTTGCCCCAATGTACTGGCGTTTCACGGTAATGTAGTTTTAACAAAGCATTGCTAAAGTCTGTCTCGGGAGAAAAACCGTGCGAGCTTATTACGAAACCATCCATGTTATCGAACGTTTGCATCGTCAGTCGCTAGACGTTTTGAAGCTTGAGCTCGATCGGTTGGGCATTCAGGACATCAACAACGTTCAAAGTCTGATCCTGTTCAGTATCGGCAGCGATCAGTTGACTGTCGGCGAACTGACGCTGCGAGGGTATTACCTTGGCTCGAACGTCTCTTACAACCTGAAGAAGATGGTCGAGTCCGGATATCTGGTCCAGGAGCGGTCTTTGCACGATCGCCGGTC
This sequence comes from Rhodospirillales bacterium, assembly GCA_003165335.1. GTDB lineage: Bacteria > Pseudomonadota > Alphaproteobacteria > BOG-932 > Roseiterribacteraceae > BOG-932. Next base: position 7,013 of record PLTD01000119.1, read on the forward strand.
GGTCCGGATCAAGGTGTCATCGAAGGGCGCTTCGTTGAAGTCCAAGCTTGACGACTTTTTCGAACGCGATGGAAAGCACCTGGTTTCCGCCGGCCTTGGTCCGAAGGAACTCTCGGAACTTGGCGAAATGCTCAACAAGCTGGAACGATTCTGGTCGTCCCAGACCGATCCCCAGATTCGCACCGGTTGACCGCTTTCTGATCAAATAGGCGCATTCACCGACATGTTGTCGCCCGGGTGGTTTTGGGCCGCCAGCGGTGGTAGGTTCGCCGCCCAGTGCCCGCTCAGCCTGTGGTGCACGGACGTTACCCCGAGGGCCCCATGAGTCACGCCAATACCAGCAACGCCAGCCTGTCCAGCGCAAGCAACGACTCAGGCTTTTTTACTACCGGTCTCGTCGACGCCGACCCGGCGATCGCACACGCGATAGCCGAGGAGCTTGGCCGCGAGCAGGATCAGATTGAGCTGATCGCATCCGAAAACATCGTTTCTCTGGCCGTTCTGCAGGCCCAAGGCTCGCTGCTGACAAACAAATATGCCGAAGGCTATCCCGGCAAACGCTATTATGGCGGCTGCGAGTTTGTGGACGTGGTCGAGCAATTGGCGATCGATCGCGCAAAGCTGCTGTTCGGTTGTGCTTATGCCAATGTTCAATCCCATTCGGGCAGCCAGGCCAACCAATCGGTGCTCTTGGCGCTGGTAAAGCCGGGCGACACGATCTTAGGCATGTCTCTCGATGCCGGCGGACATCTTACCCACGGTGCGGCGCCCAATCTTTCGGGCAAATGGTTTAACGCTATCCAATATGGCGTGCGGCGGCAGGATGGGTTGATCGATTACGACCAGGTTGAATCGCTGGCGCGCGAGCATAAGCCGGCGCTGATCATAGCAGGCGGATCGGCCTATGCGCGGACGATCGACTTCGCCCGCTTCCGGCGCCTTGCAGACGAGGTGGGCGCCCTGTTCATGGTCGATATGGCGCATTACGCGGGCTTGGTTGCTGCGGGTGTCTATCCCAGCCCCTTGCCCTATGCCCATATCGTCACGACGACGACTCATAAGACTTTGCGCGGACCGCGCGGCGGTCTGGTCCTCACGAACGATGAGGCAATCGGCAAAAAGATCAATTCCGCGACCTTCCCCGGTTTGCAGGGCGGCCCGCTGATGCATGTCATCGCCGCCAAGGCCGTCGCCTTCGGCGAGGCGCTGACCCCAGAATTCAAGTCCTACGCCAAATCGGTTCTCGACAATGCCCGCCAGTTGGCGGCGACCCTGCAGGAAGGCGGGCTCGACATCGTTTCCCAGGGTACTGACTGCCACCTGATGCTGGTCGATCTGCGGCCCAAGGGCGTCACGGGTAAAGCCGCAGAAGCGAGCCTTGAGCGGGCGGGTATGACTTGCAACAAGAATGCCATCCCGTTCGATCCCGAAAAGCCGACTATCACGTCGGGTATCCGCTTGGGTTCACCGGCTGCGACTACCCGCGGCTTCGGTCAGGCTGAATTCCGGCAGATCGGCGAGATGATCCTGGAAGTGCTGGAAGGGTTGGGTAAGAATCCGGAAGACAATTCCGCCGTCGAGCAGCGCGTGTGCGCGCGCGTCAGGGCGCTGTGTGCGCGCTTCCCGATCTATCCGACATTGTAAGGAAGTCCGCAGATGCGCTGTCCCTTCTGCGGAAACGACGACACCCAGGTAAAGGACTCGCGGCCGACGGAAGACAATGCCGCGATCCGCCGCCGCCGAATCTGCAGTAATTGCGGTGCCCGTTTCACGACTTTCGAACGAGTGCAGCTTCGTGAACTGACAGTCGTCAAAAGCAGCAACGACCGCGAGCCGTTCGATCGCGAAAAGCTGCTGCGTTCGATGCGGATCGCTCTGCGCAAGCGGCCGGTCGAGGCCGACCGGGTCGAGCGAGTCGTGAATTCGATCGTGCGCCAGCTGGAAAGCTCGGGAGAGACCGAAATTCCGTCCAAGCAGGTCGGCGAAATGGCGATGCAGGCCTTGGGCCAGCTCGATCAGATTGCCTATATCCGTTACGCCTCGGTCTATCGCAATTTCCGTGAGGCTTCGGATTTCAACGAGTTTCTCGACGGGCTGCGCGTCGATATCGATTGACCTAATGACCGCCCCGATCGCCGACCGCCGGTTCATGCAGGCCGCTCTGGCTCTCGCCGGGCGGGGTCTGGGAAATGTTTGGCCAAATCCCGCAGTCGGCTGCGTCGTCGTCAAAGATGGCGTCATTCTGGGGCGCGGCTGGACACAGCCGGGCGGACGACCGCATGCTGAGACAGAGGCGCTGGCGCGGGCCGGGGCGACTTCACGAGGCGCCACGGTCTATGTCACTTTGGAACCCTGCAGCCACCACGGGCAGACAGGCCCTTGCGCCGATGCGCTGATCGCCGCCGGCGTTGCGCGCGTCGTGGTTGCGATCAGCGATCCCGATGCCCGCGTATCCGGTCAGGGGCTGGCACGCCTGCAGGCCGCCGGCATCGTCGTCGAAACCGGTCTCCTTGCTGAGGCGGCTGCGGCGTTGAACCAAGGATTTCTCCTGCGGATTTCATCGGGCCGTCCCATGGTTACGTTGAAAATCGCGGAATCGCTGGACGGGCGCATTGCCGCTCATAACGGCGACAGCCAGTGGATTACCGGCGAAGACGCCCGGGCCGCCGGTCATGGGCTGCGCGCCATCCATGACGCCGTCGCGGTCGGTAACGGCACTGCCGCGACGGACGATCCGCATCTGACCTGCCGTCTGCCCGGGTTGCCGGTGCGCTCGCCGGTTCGAATCATATTCGACTCCCGCCTCCAGCTCTCGTTGACGCGCCAGCTTGTAGCGACTGCGCGCAGCGTGCCTACCTGGATCGTGACCTTGGAAGAGACAGCGGAGGAATCGGCAATCGAGCGTGCCGAGGCGCTGCTTGAGCTGGGCGTCGTACTGATTCCGGTTTCGGCAGACCGCAATGGGCGGATATCAATCGCCGAGGCGCTTCGCGCGCTGGGAACTGCGGGCCTTACGCGACTGATGGTCGAGGGTGGGGGAAAGCTTGCCGCATCGTTCCTGGCCGAAGGCCTAGTCGATCATTTGGCCCTGTTTCGCGGTCCGTCGATTATCGGTGGCGACGGCATCCCGGCGATCTCCGGCCTGGGCCTTGATCGGATCGCCGATGCCCCGCAATTTCGTCTTACAGACAGCCGCAGGCTGGGGGCCGATACGGTCGAGACCTATATTCGTTTGCTCGGCTAGCGCGCAGCGAACATCAAGACGACCAATACCAGTGTGACACCTTGCATAATCACGCGGGCCCGCATCAGCTTATTGCCGTTGCGCCGGTTGAACTCGCCGCCCCGGATCATGGTGATGACGCCGAACAGCAATATGCTGAGCGTCGTCAGCATGGAGAGAATCACGAGAGTAGGAAGAATATTGTGCATGGCGCTTCACGCATTGTTTGGGTCAAAGCCGATTTCGCAGTAGATTCGGGCGAAGCCGGGGATAGACAATGACATTGCTCCGCCATGTCGAGGCATGCAATCGCTTCGACCCCGATGGATATAGGCGATTTTCGATATCCGGCCAACCTATCGGCTGGATGGCGCCGGATAATGCCGATTTTCTGGTAGGCCGCGGGCTGGCCAAACATACCGATACCGGCATCGGCATATCGGGCGGCGGCTTCATCTCGCTCAGCGCCCATCTCGCACGCATCGTATCGGCGCTGGACGAGGCAAAGCTGATGGCGACACCGCGCCGTGAGATGACGCCGGTTTTGCGCAAATGGGGCCTTGGATCCTGCGCCGAGATCGATCGTGCGGGATTGCCCGCTCTTGGTCTGCCTGCCTTTGGTGTTCATGTGAACGGCTTGGTCAATACCGCAGACGGTCTGCATCTGTGGATCGGGCATCGCGCCCGGGATCGGCAGGTGGCGCCGGGCAAGCTGGATCACCTGGTGGCCGGCGGCATCACTATGGGCTATTCGGCGTCCGAAACCGTAATCAAGGAAGCCGAGGAGGAGGCGGGCCTCCCCGCCGATATCGCCGCCCGCGCCAGACCAGTCGGGCAGGTGACCTATCGCCTGTCGCTGCCCGACGGACTGAGGAACGACACGCTATTCATATATGACCTGGAGCTGCCGCAGGGCGTTGTGCCGGTCAGCAACGACGGCGAGGTCGAGCGGTTCGAACTGATGCCGATTGCCCGCGTAGTCGAAATCCTGCGCGAAACAGACGACTTCAAGTTCAACGTCAATCTGGTGCTGATCGATTTCTTGGCCCGCCACGGCCTCATCGACCCCGACCGCGAACCGGACTATGTGGCGATGGTCAGGGGGTTGAGGCAGTAGGCCAACTGCACATCGCTCTCACTTCATCAGACCTGCTTCCCCGTTCGCGCAGCGCCCTGACTGCAACCGCACCGTCGCGCTTCGACAGGCGCACGCCATCGACGTTCTTGAGCAGAGGGTGGTGGTGATACTCGGGCGTCTCATACCCCAACAGCCCCTGCAACAAGCGATGGACATGCGTTGCCGCGAACAGGTCCTCACCGCGCGTTACCAGGGTTATGCCCTGCAAATGATCGTCGACCGTGACCGACAGGTGATACGAGGTCGGCGTGTCGCGCCGCGCGATGACCGGATCGCCTTCTCGTTCGGGCGTGGCCGGGACAATGCCCGCGATGCGGTCTTGCCAAGCTAACGGCCCGGTCCGCGCCAAGCCGGCCTCCACGTTAAGCCGGACGGCATAGGGTTGTCCGGCGAGGATACGGTCGAAACGGTCCTGCGGCGTGCGATTCCGGCACGTGCCGGGATAGACCCTGACCGGTCCGTGCGGCGCCGAAGCCGCCGCCGCGATCTCCTTGCGGGAGCAGAAACAAGGATAGGTCACGCCCATCCGCTCCAACCGGCTTAGTGCCGCCTGATAATCGTCCGTATGGTCGGATTGCCGGCGGATTGAGCCATCCCATTTCAGGCCCAGCCACGACAGATCTTCGATGATCGCCGCTTCATATTCCGGCCGGCAGCGCGCGGTGTCGATATCCTCGATGCGCAGCAAAAACCGGCCGTCGGCCTTGCGCGCCTGCGCCTCGGCGAACAGCGCCGAATAGGCGTGGCCCAGATGCAGATAGCCGGTCGGGCTGGGTGCGAAGCGGGTGACGATCATGGGCAAAGATGTGGCTGATCCGAAGCGCTGCTGTCTACACGCTTTTTTGTCGGCAGCGGGCATTCGAAAGCGCATTGGCATCAGGAACTATTGACCACCGATTCCGATTGTTTGAACAATCGCGACCGGACTGGACCTTACTATGCCGACCCTCAAATATCGTCTCCACGGGCATCGCCCGCCGCCACAGCCTATTAAGCTCGCCGTACCCGGCTGGGCCGGCGCACCGCAGCCGCGTGCCGACGGAAACCATGAACAACCATGGCATTGCGTGCCGTTCTCGGAAAGCGCGCACTACGGCGTTGAGGTGCTGTACCCGTTCGATGCGGAACTGCGGGTAACAAAGTCCCGAGGGCGCGTTCGGCTGAATGCGGATTGGGGCGAGCCGGTTGACGAAGACATGATGTGGCCGCCGTTTCGCCCATTCGGCAAGGACTATTATTCTTATCAAATATCGCTGGACCTTGCGGTCCCGCCAGGCTGGGCGATCCGCGTCGAACCCCATCCGCGATATTTCACCGATGCGACCAACACGACGCCTTTACCCGTGCCGGCCATCATCCGCAGCGAATGGTGGCCGATGATGTTTTTCTGCATCTTCAAGGCGCCGCCCAAAGGGGTCACCCATATTTTCCGCAAGGGCGAACCCTATCTCAGCATTATCGTGCTGCCGACCGAACCTGACTTGGACCTGCAGCCAATGACCGAAGATGAGGCGGCCGAGCGGGAACTGCGCGCACGCCGTCTATCGGTCAGCCGCGATGCGCTGGCCAAAGGGACGCGTTGGCTTTCGGACACGAATACGGTGTTCGATGGAACCTATCGCCAGATGTATCGCGCCGCCCGGGCCAGGGATCGGGCGGAATAGCCAGCCGGCGAACCCGCGGCGGCGATCTCGTGTCGACGCCACCGCAGGTCCAACCGTCGCATCAATCGTGATGGTGATGATGATGGTGGTGGTGAACGGGCCTCAACACCCAGACGCCGCCCGACCAGATATAGCCGTTCGCTCGATACCAAGCTCTGTTGTGGCGATGATGATGGTGGTGATGATGGTGCAGATTATCTTGCACCGGGATTATATTCGCCGACACGACACCGCTCTGTGCGTCTGCAAGCTTTAGGCGCTCGACCGCGTTGGGGATCGGCTTAAGCAATTCAGCGTAGGATTCGGCGACAGGCACCGGCCTTGCGTCTACTGCATGGGGCGTGGCGAATGCGGCACCTGTTGCCAACATTGCTCCGACCATCGTTGAGGTCTTTGTTGCCATTACAAACTCCTTCTAAATCTTTTGCGCTTGGCATATCGGGCTAACCCCAGTCATTCATCTTTTGATCCCATCGCTCTGAAATTGGCTGCTGCACCCGTTTGGAGGACACCGGGCGGAGTGCGCGGCGCTGTATTCGACAGCCGCTCTCACGGGTTCCAGCCTGGCAAATTTGGCTTTACGATGCCTTGGTAGAATTTGGGGGATTCTGAAATGGCGAAGATTTACCATCCGGAAACATTGGTGCTTCATGCCGGCTATCGGGCCGATCCGGCGACCAACGCGGTCGCGGTGCCGATCTACCAGACAACCTCATATCAATTCGCCAGCGCCGAACATGCTTCGAACCTGTTCGCGCTCAAGGAACTGGGCAACATCTACACGCGGATCATGAACCCGACGACCGATGTACTGGAAAAGCGGCTGGCGGCATTGGAGGGCGGCGTGGCCGGGCTGGTGGTCGCTTCGGGCCAGGCGGCTTCTGCCCTGTCGATCCAGAACCTGGCGGTCACCGGCGACAATATCGTGAGCTCGACCGACCTCTATGGCGGTACCTGGAATCTGTTTTCGAACACGCTCCGCCAACAAGGTATCGAGGTGCGTTTCGTCGATCCGTCCGATCCCGAAAATTTCCGCCGCGCGACCGACGACAAGACGCGCGCTTACTATGCCGAAACTCTGCCTAACCCAAAGCTCCAGGTCTTTCCGATTCGCGAGGTCGCCGAGATTGGCCGCCCTCTCGGCATCCCGCTGATCGTCGACAACACCGCGGCGCCTGTTCTGGCACGGCCCTTCGATCACGGCGCGGCAATTATCGTCTATTCGACGACCAAATATATCGGCGGGCATGGCACTTCCATCGGCGGCGCGATCCTCGATTCCGGAAAGTTCGACTGGGCTGCCAATCCCGGTCGCCAGCCGCTGCTCAATCAGCCCGACCCCAGCTATCACGGTGTGGTCTGGGTCGATGCGGTCAAGCCGCTCGGCCCGATCGCCTATATCTTGAAAGCCCGCACGACCTTGCTGCGTGACCTTGGACCGGCGGCAAGTCCCTTCAATTCCTTCCAGACACTGCAAGGTCTGGAAACATTGCCGCTGCGCATCGCGCAGCATTCGCGCAACGCGCAGAAGGTCGCTGAGTTTCTAACCGGGCGCGGCGATATCGAGCGCGTGATCTATCCGGGCCTGCAGAACGGCGAGTCACGCCGCCGCGCCGATACGTATCTGTCTGGCGGATACGGCGGACTGGTTGGGTTTGAGCTCAAACAGGGTGCAGAAGCAGGGCGGAAATTCATCGACGCGCTGAAGCTATTCTATCATGTCGCCAATATCGGCGACGCCCGCAGCCTCGCCATCCACCCGGCGAGCACGACCCATTCGCAACTTTCGGCCGAAGAACAATTTGCGACAGGCGTTAGCCCCGGCTATGTGCGGCTTTCAGTCGGGATCGAGCATATCGACGATATTCTGGCCGACCTGGCACAGGCCCTCGATGCTGCGGGAGGGTAAGAATTGCAGTTGGACATGGTCAAGCGTCGACCAAAGATTGACAGCATCCATCCGGGTAGCGACAAGCTGAGGTTATGACAGACACACCCGCTAGCCCGCTCTCGGGCCCGTCTCGCGCTCCCGCTGCCGGGGGAGCTCCCAAACAGCTCGTCGTATTCCTGCACGGCTACGGCGCCGATGGTGCCGACCTGATCGGCCTCGCCCCATTCTTTGCCCAGGCGCTGCCCAACGCTCAGTTCGTCGCGCCCAACGCGCCGGAGCGTTGTTCGATGGGTTTCGGCTATCAATGGTTCGGCCTGACCAACCTGGCTCCCGGGCCGCTGGCCGCCGGGGTGCGCAATGCGGCGCCGCTGCTCGACGCCTTCATCGACGACACGCTCAAATCTCTCAATCTGAACTATGACGATCTGGCGCTGATCGGGTTCTCTCAGGGCACGATGATGGCGCTGGATCGCACGATGCGCCGAGGCGATGCGGCAGCGATCGTCGGCTTCTCCGGAAAGATCGCCGACCCGGCCGCATCGCTGTCGAAAGAAGCCAAGCACCCGCCGGTTCTGCTGGTCCATGGCGATGCCGACCCGATCGTCCCCTTTGCCAGTCTGGGTGAGGCAGAGCACGCGCTCGCCACAGCCGGCTTTCCGGTCGAAACTCTTGTACGGCCTGGGCTGGCCCATGGCATCGACCAGGAAGGCGCACTGCGCGCCGTGCGGTTTTTGAGCGCACATCTCCCGTCCTGAGGCTATCCTTCGACCAGGGCAATCGCATTTCAAAA
>PLTD01000032.1 GCA_003165335.1 Rhodospirillales bacterium
GCAGCGGCAAGGTCTATTACGATCTTCTGGCGGATCGCACCGCACGGCAAATCAACGATGTCGCGATCCTGCGTCTGGAACAGCTCTATCCCTTCCCGGACGAGCCGCTAGCGGACGAGCTTGCGAAATATCCCAATGCCGAGATCATTTGGTGCCAGGAAGAGCCTGAGAATATGGGCGCCTGGTTCTTCGTCGATCGCCGCATTGAGCGTGTTCTGACGTCAATCAAGCATAATTTCGGCCGCCCGCTCTATGTCGGCCGGCATGAAATGGCGGCGACCGCGACCGGNNTTGCTGCGACGGCATAATCTGGAACAGGCGGCCCTGGTCGAACAGGCGCTCGTCTAACCCGGCAGGCTCGAAGGAAGAAAAGAACGATGGCTGAAATCAAGGTGCCCACGCTGGGTGAATCGGTGACTGAGGCCACGGTCTCGAAGTGGCTGAAGCATCCCGGCGATGCGGTCGCCATGGATGAGGCGCTGGTTGAACTCGAAACCGACAAGGTAACGCTCGAGGTCAATGCATCAGCCGCCGGCGTGCTGGGCGAACTGGCCGTGGCCGAAGGCGCGACGGTCAATGTCGGCGCGCTGCTGGGCGTCATCAACGAGGGCGCAGTCGCCGCGGCCAAGCCTGCCGCCGCACCAGCCACGGCCAAAGCAACCGAAGCGGCACCCGTAGCCGCCGCCGCAAATTCCGGGCCGGCAGTGCGAAAACTGCTGGATGACAACAAGCTGGACGCCGCCAAGATTCCAGCGAACGGCAAGGATGGGCGCCTCACCAAGGGCGACGTTCTGGCCGCGATTGAAAGGCCCATGCCTGCGCCAGCCGCACCGGTCCCTGTCGTAGTTGCGGCAAAGCCGGCGGCGCCGGTTCAGCTGTCGGGCCCGCGCCCGCAGGCCGCGCGCGAGGAACGGGTGCGGATGACGCGCCTGCGCCNNATGCTGACCACCTTCAACGAGGTGGATATGAGCCAGGTGATGGCGATCCGCGCCGCCTATAAGGATGCGTTCGAGAAGAAGCACGGCGTGAAGCTGGGCTTCATGTCCTTCTTCGTGAAGGCAGCGATTGCGGCCTTGAAAGAGTTCCCCTCGGTCAATGCCGAGATCGACGGGGCGGACCTGGTCTATAAGAATTATTACGATATCGGCGTGGCGGTCTCGACCCCGACCGGGCTGATCGTACCTGTGATCCGCGATGCGGATTCCAAGGGCTTTGCCGATATCGAAAAGACCATCGGTGATTTGGGCGCGCGCGCCCGCGACGGCAAGCTGGCGATCGACGAACTGCAGGGTGGCACCTTCACCATTACCAACGGCGGTACCTTCGGCTCGCTGATGTCGACGCCGATTCTCAACCCGCCGCAATCTGCCATTCTGGGGATGCACAAGATCCAGGATCGTCCGATCGCGGTCGCGGGCAAGGTCGAGATTCGCCCGATGATGTATCTGGCCGTGTCCTATGACCACCGCATCATCGACGGCCGCGAGGCGGTGTCGTTCCTGGTTCGCATCAAGGACGCGATCGAGGATCCCAAGCGCCTTCTGCTGGATTTGTAGGGAACCGTTCGATGTCTGAATCTTCCTACGATTTCGTGGTCATCGGGTCGGGGCCGGGCGGTTATGTCTGCGCCATTCGTGCGGCCCAGCTCGGCTTCAAGACCGCCTGTATCGAGAAAAGCCCGACCTTGGGCGGCACCTGCCTCAATGTCGGCTGTATCCCGTCCAAGGCACTGCTCGCGGCGTCGGAGAAATTCGAAGAGGCGGGGCATGAACTCGGCGCTTTCGGCGTCGATGTCGGCTCTGTGACGCTGAACCTGGCTGGCATGATGGGCCACAAGGACAAGGTGGTGAAGGCCAACACCGACGGCGTCGCCTATCTGTTCAAGAAGAACAAGATCGACTGGATCAAGGGCGAGGCCGCCTTCACCGGACCGAACAGCCTGTCGGTAACGGGCGAGGGCGAGGCTCAGACAATCACGGCCAAACATATCGTCATCGCCACCGGGTCAGAGGTTACGCCGCTGCCCGGCATCACGATCGATGAAAAGCGCATCGTGTCTTCCACCGGCGCGCTGAAGCTCGATTCCGTGCCGAAATCGATGGTGGTCATCGGCGGCGGCTATATCGGGCTTGAGATGGGCACGGTTTGGCAGCGGCTGGGCGCGGACGTCACCGTCGTCGAGTTTCTCGACCGTATCCTGCCCGGCATGGACGGCGAGGTGTCCAAGCAGATGCAGCGCATCCTGCAGAAGCAGGGTATGAAGTTCAGCCTGTCGACCAAGGTTGGCAGCGCTAAGGCCACGAAGAAAAATGTATCTCTGACGCTGGAACCCGCCGCAGGCGGCGCCGCGCAGACGATGGAGGCCGATATCGTGCTGGTTGCCGTGGGCCGCCGCGCCTTCACCGGCGGGCTGGCGCTCGACAAGGCGGGGGTCAAGCTCGACGACCGGGGCCGCATCGCGACCGACGGTCATTTCGCTACCAATGTGCCCGGCATCTATGCCATCGGCGACGCCATCGCCGGCCCGTTGTTGGCGCATAAGGCCGAAGACGAGGGTTCGGTCCTGGCCGAGATCATCGCCGGACAAACCGGCCATATCGACTATAATCTGGTTCCGGGCGTGGTTTACACCTGGCCTGAGGCTGCGTCTGTCGGTCAGACCGAAGAACAGCTGAAAGCGGCGGGCGTCGCCTATAAGGCGGGTAAATTTCCTTTCAGCGCCAACGGCCGCGCGCGCGCGATCAACATGACCGACGGCTTCGTCAAAATCTTGGCAGACGCCAAGACGGATAAGGTGCTGGGCGCGCATATCATCGGGCCGGAAGCCGGCACGCTGATCGCGGAAATCGTGCTGGCGATGGAATTCGGCGCCTCATCCGAAGACATAGCCCGCACCTGCCACCCCCACCCGACATTGGAAGAGGCAGTCAAGGAAGCCGCGCTCGGCGTCGCGGGACGGGCGATACATATCTGATGGCGTATGTGGGCAAGCGTAAGAGCAGCCCGACGTCACTTCCGCGAAAGCCTATTTCATGAGGGACTGGGTAATCCCGACACCGCTCAAACAACCGGTGCCGCGCAGACTCAGGATTAAGGGGAACGTGTTCGTGTTCCTTTTACTTCTTACCGGTCTAAGCGTCCCATTTTTATCATTTTACTTCATTATGTTCGTGCCCGAACAACAGGATAAGATGCTGGATACGCGTGGCATCGATATCTTGGTAGGATTGTAGAGCTGAATCCTCCCGGTAGCACTGGGCGTGGTTATCATGCCCCCACCGTCGACTACATCTATGCACCGAAGGAACTCGCCGATAGTGCGAATCGCATCCTCCAGGGCGAAAGCTATACATCCGAAGAGGAGTACTACGGTAAGTTGCGGGTCGGTGGGGTTGTGCCGCTTGTCTACGACCCGCTTCGCCCGGACCGCGTTGCGTTGAAAAGCACAGTTGATGCCAATCGGCTTCGTAAACACCCGCCTTGGGTACCAGTGCTGGTGCTTATGATCCTATTTCTCGGAGTGCCTTTAGCCCTCCTAATATCCTATATTGTTTTCATTTACCTGCGAGAAAGACGACTGCTGCGCGGGGGAAAGCTGGCGAGGGCGACCATCGTCGGGGAATCTGAGTACGTCTATAGAAGCCTTAGCAGGTCTGATGCCACATACACATTCCAGGACCACCGCGGTGCTGTCTGGACCGGTTTATCGAAAGGGTCTGTGTGGCGGAATCCCGACGATCCACGTCCCGACCCCGACCTCATCGAGGTTCCGACGGCCGTCTACGACCCAAGGAACAGCGCAAGGCATATGCTCTATCCGGGTAGTTTTTGGTCGTTGGCGGAATGACTTTGGCTGCCGCTTCGTTCGAAGAAGCCGCGCTCGACGTGTGGTGCGGGGCGATACATACTGGCGTGCGCGAACAGCTTATAAGCTCTTCGATTGCGCGGTAGGCAGTTGGGATGACTCCTCGCAAGATGGCGGCAAGACAAGCGGAGCGAACAGGACGGGCGAGACGCATGACGTGTCGGACGCCGATTTGCTTCAAGCCCTCGACAAGCTACCATTCAATCGACAGATCGCGTTGGCCGAAGAAATCTCGCGCGAAGATCGGGATGTGTTGCGCGTACTTGGGAACGGGGCAAAACCCCAGGACAAATAGGGAGGGACTATCCAATGAACGAACGCGATCGGCAGGCCATCGAGCAGGCCTGCGCCCGGCTTGTGACCGCATTCCACCTGCATATCGACGCCTTCGAACATGACGCCGTGCTGGCGCTGTTCGCACCCGATGCGGTGTGGATTCACCCGATGGCAGGACCGTTGCGGGGGATTGCGGCGTGCAAAGCCTATCTCGACAGCAAATCGACCAAGCCGACGGCGATGCATGTCACGACCAATATCCTGATCGATGTCATCGACGAGGATCACGCCAAGGGCCGGGCCTATTACTCGTTCTACTACGATGGCGAAGGCCGCAACCCGGCGCCGATCGTGGGGCCGATGGCGGTCGGGCAATATCGCGACGAATTCGTCCGCACCGACGCCGGCTGGCGCTTTTCCTTCCGCGAACCGAATAACATCTTCATGGGTGAGAGTTTCGGCAGCGTGATCGTGCGCAAGAGCGACGAGCGGTGAGGGATTGGCTCAGGAATTGTTAGGCTAGCTCTTTGTGAGCGACGACCCCATAAAGCTGATGCGTTCGAAATATTAGCCTAACGATCGT
>PLTD01000248.1 GCA_003165335.1 Rhodospirillales bacterium
CCAGCCTTCTGATTCGTAGTCAGATGCTCTATCCAATTGAGCTACGGGCGCAGCTCTTGCCGGCCAGTCCCAAAGGACGGGCGACGAAGGGCGGGACCCTAATCAAAGCGGCGCGCGATGGCAAGAGAGGGGCGGAGAATTTTACAAAGATTGACCCGGGACCGGCGCTCTGTCATGGCCAATCGTCAAATAGTCTCTAAGATCAGAGGCGCCCTATGTCCGAACCCGAGATGATCATGCGCCCATATTGGCACTTGCTGCGAAGCTTCGCGACGCTGGGCGCGATCGGCCTGTGGCTTCCCGGCTGCGAAACGGTGTTAACCCCCCTGGTCGGTCAGTCGAAGGAAGCGAAGGCTCACGATGCGGCTGTAGCGGTCGCACCGCCCGGCCCGCGACCCAGTGCCGCCTTCGTTAATGACAGCATATTGTTTCCTGGATATGCCGGCTCGTCGATTTTGCCGCCGACATTGCCGGTTTCCGGAGATACAGACGATATTTCCGATGACATTCCAGCAGCGGGGGCAGGGCCCCACAAGGTTTTAGCCGCTGTTCCGATCACGTCCGACCCCAAGGCGCTGGGGGCACTAAGTGAGGCCGCCAACCAGGAAGCCGGTATCACGGATGCTCACTTCGTGTTGCTAGTGCTTACTCCACCCGCCACTGACGCAGCGACGCTGGACCGCAATACGACGGCAGCGAGACTGGCCGCGACGACGGCTATCAAGGTTTTGGGCGATGGCGGTATCCCGCCGGATCATGTCCAGGTATCGATGGCCACGAGTCCGGCCGCCGGGACGGGCGAACTTCGCCTTTACCGGCGCTGATCGCTCCGCCTGCGGGCCGCAAGTCATTTCACTCAAAAGAAAACCCCGAGGTCTGCTAACCACAGACCTCGGGGTTGCTTAGGCGCCCGCGTCGTTAGACGGAATAATACATCTTGAACTCGATGGGGTGCGGCGTGGTTTCGAAAGCCATTACCTCTTCCATGCGGAGCTCGATATAGGCTTCGATATTGTCTTTGGTGAAGACGTCGCCCTTCATCAGGAACTCATGATCGGCTTTAAGCGATTCCAGCGCCTCACGCAGCGAACCGCATACTGTGGGGACCGCTGCCAGTTCTTCGGGTGGCAGATCATAGAGGTTCTTGTCCATCGCCTCACCGGGATGGATTTTGTTCTGGATGCCGTCCAGGCCGGCCATCAGCATCGCGGAGAATGCCAGATAGGGGTTTGCGGCCGGGTCAGGGAAACGGACCTCGACGCGCTTGCCCTTTGGGCTCGTCACATAGGGAATGCGACAAGAAGCCGAACGGTTGCGTGCGGAATAGGCTAACAGAACCGGCGCCTCATAGCCCGGAACCAGCCGCTTATAGCTGTTGGTGGTCGGGTTGGTCAGCGCGTTCAAAGCTTTCGCGTGCTTGATAATGCCGCCGATATAGAACAGGCAGGTCTCCGATAGGTCAGCATAGAGATTGCCGGCGAACAAGGGCTTACCATCCTTCCAAAGCGACTGGTGGCAATGCATCCCCGACCCATTGTCGCCAAATACCGGCTTCGGCATGAAGGTCGCGGTCTTGCCATAGGCATGGGCGACGTTATGCACGACATACTTATAGTACTGCATAGAGTCAGCGCATTTGACCATCGTGCCGAACTTGATGCCCAGTTCGTGCTGTGACGGGGCGACCTCATGGTGGTGCTTTTCGACCTCGACGCCCATCTCGGCCAGAACGCTGACCATCTCCGAACGCAGATCCTGCGCGCTGTCGACCGGGGCCACGGGGAAGTACCCTCCCTTGACACCCGGACGGTGGCCCAGATTACCCTCCTCGTACGACCTGTCCGAGTTATTCGGACTTTCAACAGAATCGACCGAATAGGACGAACCGAACATCCCGACTGAGAACTTCACGTCGTCGAACACGAAGAACTCGGCTTCTGGACCGAAATAGATCGTGTCGGCGATGCCAACCGAGAGTGCATAGGCCTCAGCTGCCTTGGCGATCGAACGCGGGTCGCGGTTATAAGGCTGTCCGGTCGACGGCTCGTAAATGTCGCAGATGAGGTTCAGTGTCGGTTGGGCGGCGAAGGGGTCCATCACCGCTGTCGTCGGATCGGGGATAAGTGTCATGTCGGATTCGTTGATCGCCTTCCAGCCCGCGATCGACGATCCGTCGAACTGAAGCCCGTTCTCGAACACATCGTCGTTGATGGTCGATACATGCTGCGATACGTGCTGAAGCTTGCCACGCGGGTCGGTGAAGCGAAGATCGACGTATTTAACGTCGTGCTCCTTAATCAGCGCAAAGACGTTCGATGCATCAGCCATGATTCCCCCCATATGAAGAAAGGTTGAACCGGGACGGAACCCGGTTCAACCCTGAGTGTATCCTAGAAAGAAGGGTCTAACGAATACCTTCTTCCTATACCTTAAACGGCATCCGCGCCTTTTTCACCAGTGCGGATTCGGATCACTTCTTCGATCGACGAGACGAAGATCTTCCCGTCGCCGATCTTGCCGCTGTGGGCAGCATGTTGGATCGCGTCTACGGCGCGATCGAGGAGCGAGTCCTCAACCACGACTTCGACCTTCACCTTCGGCAGGAAGTCGACGACATATTCCGCGCCGCGGTACAGTTCGGTATGGCCCTTTTGCCGGCCATAGCCCTTTGCCTCGGTGACGGTGAGTCCCTGAACGCCGACCTTGTTCAAGGCTTCTTTGACATCCTCAAGCTTGAACGGCTTGATAATAGCTTCGATCTTTTTCATATTTTCCTCCTGTGGTCCGTCAAGCGTCTAAATTTTCAGGATAAAATCCAGC
>PLTD01000059.1 GCA_003165335.1 Rhodospirillales bacterium
AGTCCCGCGCCGGCGCTCGCTGGGCCCTACGCGCCGCCTGGTGCGGCACCGGCGACCGGCGGCGTGACAACAGCACCCGCAGGGCCACCAGTGCCGGCGGTCGCGGCATTCGCGCCAATGATCACCGTCGAATTCATCGGAGCGCCGGCGGGCGTGGTGGCGAAGGCTAGTGGACCGGGATCCGAAAACGTCCAGCTGAAGGTTTCGTACAGGCTGCCGTCGGACGTCTCCCCCTGATCGCTGGCTGAAAGTCGGCGCGCCACGATAGCAACGTCCCTCACTGCCGCGCGCCGGCGCTCATCGAGCGTCCCTTTTTAAATCCGCGCATTTCGCGGTCGTGTCAGAAAATCTTCGAAATAATTTGCTTGGCGGTATAGGGCACGGCATCGGCATTTGATTACGGTGGGGCACCGAAACCTAAAGGTGCGACATGAACGACAGCTTTCCCCCACACACCCTGCATTTCAGCGGGGGCCAAGTATTGTGTGCTTCTGAAGACGACGCGGTTGAATTGGGCCGTGACCGGCGGGACGCCGGGTTCGAGATTCACAAGATCACACGCGGGTCCAACACGGTTCTAGAGGGTTCTGCGCTTGGCAAAAGGCTGGACAGCGCCGACGTGGACTGCTGAGCCTGACAATCAGGAAGCCAATTATATGAACTGCTCTGATTCCCGAAAACTAACATATTTGTGATGTTTCTCCTTGCGTGATATCACAAATGTGTTATGTTCTCTTCATGACCAGCGCCCAACTCAAACGCTTCCTCGCCAAACAAGGCTGCACCTTCACATCTGGAAAAGGTGGCCACCTGCACGTTTGGCTCAACGGGAAACATACGATCCTTCCCGTTCATGGCAGCGGGAAGGAATTGGGCACTGGTCTGGTCAATTC
The DNA here is from genome assembly GCA_003165335.1 of Rhodospirillales bacterium. Taxonomy (GTDB): domain Bacteria; phylum Pseudomonadota; class Alphaproteobacteria; order BOG-932; family Roseiterribacteraceae; genus BOG-932. The sequence goes on from PLTD01000059.1 coordinate 894, forward strand.
AATCAAGAAGGACCTCGGACTGAAATAACCGGAAGGCCATTGGGCCGCCGATGTGGCTAGAGGAGCCAGATATGTATTCATACCCAGTCGACCTGGTGCGCGACGATAACAGCACCATCCTTCTAACCTTCGCTGATATTCCCGGCGCCACATTTGGCGAAGACGAGGCTGAGGCGCTGGCCCGCGGCATCGATGCGCTCGAAACGATGATGATCGGCTATATGGAGCACAAGGAGGATATTCCAGCTCCCTCCAAGCCGAAGGCGGGACAGCGCACCGTCACTCTTCCGCCATTGTCGGCCTCTAAAGTCGCGCTCTATTCAACGATGCGAGCCGCCGGTGTGCGCAAGACAGAACTCGGCCGACGCCTAGGTCTACACCTGCAGCAGGTCGACCGACTATTGGATCTTCGACATTCATCCAAGCTCGACCAGGTCGAAGCCGCCCTGCGCGCGCTTGGCAAGATGATTACCATCGAAATCCGCGACGCTGCATAAACAAGAAGCCCGGCCGAGCGGACCCGGCCGGGATCGACCTTGGGTTAGAGCCGTCCTTTGACCAACCCAGGTATCATCGGACGGGCCGCGTCATAGGCGAGACTGTTCGCCGCTTCCCATTTTTCATGAATGCCGATCGCCAATTGCTCCAATCTCCGTACGATCCAGACTGCGGCATCCTGAAGGTCGAGCTCGTCGTGATGTGTGTCGTCAGCCGGTGTCGTCCGTATGTGTTCGACGAGGACTGCCATTGCCGTCGTGCCGTCTATCAGGGTTATAAGGTCGTGCTCCAGGTCGCTGATCTTGTGATAAACGGCAACGGCAGCGGCTGGCGCTTCGGTCTTCACCGTGGAGGAGCGTTCAGCGGACATGGGCTTGCCTCCCAATGCTGAGCGTCACGGACCCCGCCTGACGTTTTTGCCGACGCGCCCTGACCACTAGCGCGGCCGCGATACGTCTTGCCCAGCCTACGTCCGCAGAGGGCAACGCTGCATCATCGCCGGCGTTAAAGTAATCATTATTATCCGGCTCATCGTCGTCACCAGGCTCATCGTCGTGCTCTTCCTCGAGGTCCTCCGTGATCGCCCCGACCGCAGCCAGGACCTCGAGAAGCGATTTCGGCGCCGGCGTCAGAAGCCACGCCTGGTCAGCGACAATTATCACGTCGCCATTCTCAGCGATGTAGTGGAGGGCTCGAACCTCGGCCGGGGCAAGCTTACCCATGAGGCGGGCGAGCGCGGCGCCGGTATCAGCTTTGGTCATTTTCAGACCCTTCCACGCCGAGCGCGATTTCCTTAAGCGCCATTGTCGCAAGATCAACAAATGCAGCGACGATGGCATTCGGAGCGTGAGCGATTGTTTGTGCGGAAATCAGGTCATCCAGGAAGTTTTCGGCGTCGATCGCGCAGGCAAGCTTGAGAGCTATTGACGCCACGCTATACGCTGGCGTTGCAAGGAAGTTCCGGAACGTTTTGTGCATATCGTCATTGAGCGAGCCGCTGAATGCGTCGACGCTTGTTTCCGCTGCATCGTCCAGCAGCGCCTCGGCAGCGATGTATTCGCGGTAGGCCGCAAATACGGATTGATCGCACAGAAGCTCCCGCGCTCGGGTTGCTGCCCTCCAATCGAGTGGTTTTGTGCTATTTAGCGAATCAGCCATTGCCGCGATCCTCCTATGATCCGGTTGAGGGTCAGGCCGCGACGGGTGTTATCAGCACCTGTTGCGGCCGCTTGATCAATTCACGTTGAATTGATACCATCAGTATCAATCTGCAAGATGGGCATTGTCAATACCAATGGTATCAATTCGGCAAGTGAAGGCCGCCCGGGCGCTCCTTGGTTGGTCGCAGGAACAGATGGCTTCTGCATCAAGCGTCTCAATCCCGACCGTAAAACGTCTGGAGGCAGACGACGGCGCGATCGGCGGTCGAGCCGAGACAGCTGTGAAGATCGTCACGGCGCTCGAGGAGGCTGGCGTCGAATTCATCGATGAGAACGGCGGCGGGGCTGGCGTAAGGCTCCGGTCGAAACTCCCCGCCCCGGAAGGCTGACAATCATGGCGCCGCCCACAGTCGCAAATGCCCGCTACGTTATGATGACGACAGCATTCTCTGACGCCGAGGCGGCAACCCTCATGGCGTGGATCGAAAAGCAGGATCCGAAGCAATCGAAGTCAGAGGCGATCCGGAATTTTGTGCTTGAGGGCTTGAAGGCGGCGGGGCTGGGGTGAGACTGCGGAAATAGTGGGCCGAGCGCTCGCCGATCAGAATTTTCCTGTTATCCGTAGTGCGCTCTTGTTTGCTCCTGTTCGCTTGAAACCAACTCGACAACGTGCCATTTTCCCTAGACGTGGGAACAAACGTGATTGGCTGGGCGTGTCTCAAAGTGAAAAGTGCCTTGCCGGTATGCGTGCGAATCCCCGGAGCGACTGGACGATTGGCGATATCGAAACCGTGTGCGATGCCTTCGGCGTCATCTGCAGTCCACCTTCGGGCGGAGGATCACACTACAAGGTCGCGCACCAAAGCCAGGCGGAGATTTTGACCATTCCGGCGCGTAGACCGATCAAGGCGGTGTACGTCAGGCCATTTGTCGGTTTCATAGATGCGGTGATGGCGGCGACCAATGAAAATTCCTGATTACACAGTGATCGTGGAGTCCCTCTCCGAGGAAGATGGCGGCGGCTTCATTGCCCGCGTTCCCGACCTTCCCGGCTGCATGTCTGATGGCGCGACCGATTCCGAGGCTCTCCAGAACGCGCATGACGCTATTCGCGAATGGATCGAACAGGCACACAGTATGCATCGGCCAATTCCGAGGCCAACCCGCCAGCGTCAATACGCTTAGCACCGCGCAATCCCCGTAGGGCGGCAACGTCGGTCCCCCGGATAAGCTCTTTGGCCTTGCCACATATCTTCTCGGCGAGTCGGATCGGCGGCAAAGTCTCGCCGCTACTGTTCGTCACGAGCCGCTAAATCATTGTGGGGCCAATCGTGGGGAGACTTCCAAAAATCTAAAATTAACCAATTAAAACAATACGTTGTGGCGGATGGGGTGGGATTCGAACCCACGGAGAGCTTGCACCCTCGCCGGTTTTCAAGACCGGAGCCTTCAACCACTCGACCACCCATCCGGTTCGAGTTTGATATCAGCGAGTCCGGCAAAAGGAAATAACGCCGGCCCAAAAATAAGGGGCCCGCGCCGGATGAGCGCGGGCCCCTCGATTTATCGTCACGATGGCGGGACAAGCCCGCCACGTAACTTACTTTTTCTTTGCGGCTTCGACCTGACCGCGGATTTCGCCGGCCGGGGTGCCCTTTGTGTGGATGTTCACATACCACTTGCCGGCAGCCAGATCGGTCGCCTGCGCATCGGTCAGTGTGGCTTCGCCCTTAATCGGCGAGGGGCCGAACGTGATCGGCAACTCTACGCCGCCATTCGCACCGGCATCGGCCGGGCCATGGAAATGCGCAGCCACGGCGTCGGTAAGGTCCTTATAGGCGACCGTATAGGTCAACTTCTTGGAGGCCGTGTCGAACTTCAGCGTGGCCTTGCCCGTGCCCTTGCTTTCGTTGGCCGGCGATTCACTCTTGCCGTCCAGCTTGGCCCAATATTTGACGACCTCGGCCTGAGCCGAAGACACAGCGAAAACCATCGCCAAAGCGGCAGTTGCGACAATCGTAAGTTTTCTCATGATTAACGTTTCCCTTCCCAGTAGAAGTTTCGAAAATTGAAAGGACACAATCGCTTAGTCCGAACTGATAAGCAATATCAAACATGCCCTTAGAGTGGAGTTTCAGTTAACTCAAAATAGCGCTGTAAATACATAAACCCACTAGATCGGGCGCCCGATCTGGTCAGGTATTCGCCCCCGGCGAAGCATCGAAGCCGAGTAATGGACGGCGGTCGCGTGCAGGTCGTCGATGTAGCGTGCAGTATACCACTCCGGCGCCTGAATCGAGACCAGGAATGCGGTAATATCGCGTTCTTCCGGCCGGCAATGGTCCATAGCCAGCGTCGCAATATCGCCGATCGGGGACCTGCCATCGTCGATGCGCGCCGCTGTCTGGGCGACGCAATAGTGATAGGCGTGCACGAACAGAGTCAGTTTCTGTTTGTGCTCGACGCTGATATCCGGCGCCATGAGACTGAGACAGCCTGTGAGCGGCGCAACGAAAGCCATCAGCATGGCGAGCACGGCCTTCCTGTTGGCAAATTCTGCGATCAATTCCCTACATGCCTGTCTTCTGGCCTATCATAGGCCCCGTCGCCACGAGTCGGGGGACGGTCGTGGGTTCGCAGTACAGCCTGCGCGTCATTAACCGGACATCTTGTATCTAAGCTGGCATCCGCATGAAACAATACGCCTTTCCTGCCCTGTCTTCGACCTTGTCAGCCTCTTGCGCCACGATTGCGAATCGGCCGGTCGACGGGATCGGCAAGTGACGCGCGTGCCTGTGTATCGAAGCATCGCCATCCTGCGAGTTGTCGTCTTCGTGGCCGGGGCGGCGGTGCTTGCCGGATGCGCAGGCGGGCAAGGATCAGGCCCGCTTCACAACCGGGAGTCCGCAATCGTTCCGCAGCACGGCTATTACAAGGTCGGCGCACCTTACGAAATCGACGGCGTCACCTATACGCCGCAGGTCGATTACAATTACGACGAGACAGGTATCGCGTCCTGGTATGGACCGGATTTTCACGGCCTGCGCACGGCCAACGGCGAACTCTACGACATGAACCAGGTTACGGCCGCGCATAAGACGCTGCCTCTGCCGTCGCTGGTCAAGGTTACCAATCTGGACAACGGCAGACAGATCGTGGTCAGGGTCAACGACCGCGGCCCTTATGCGCGCGGTCGGATCATCGATATGTCACGGCGATCGGCGCAATTGCTGGGTTTCGAGAAAGTCGGCACCGCCAAGGTTCGTGTGCAGATCATGGCGCATGAGAGCCAGGTACTGGCCGAAGCGGCCAAGCAAGGCGTTCTGGCGGTCGATATTGCCGGCATCGACCCCGATCAGCCGCCGCCCTTGCCGCCGACCACACCCAGTTATACGCGCTCCGGCCCGATCGCCACCAATCTGCCGCCGACACCGCAATACCGCAGCGACCAGCCGCAACCGGTCTATCGCAACCCGCAAGTCGCTCAGGAGCCTCTGCCACCGCCCTATAAGCCGCCGGTGCAGGTTGCACAGCAGACGCCGCCAGACGTCGCTGTCGTCGACGAAAAATCGATGATGGAACGCGAAAACCCGGGCAAGCACCTTAAAGGCCAGGATATAGGGGGCCTTTACCTGCCGTCGCCCCTGGTTACCGCCTATAAACCGGTAAAGCCCACGGGCATCTATATCCAGGCCGGCGCGTTCGGCTTCGCCGCAAATGCCGAAAAGCTTCGCGTCAAGCTGGTCGCCGTCGGCAAAACCGATATTTCCACAGCCACAGTCAACGGTCAGACGTTCTATCGTGTGCGTGTCGGTCCGATCGCCACTGTCGAGCAGGCGGATCAGATGCTGAATCGCGTGGTCGGTGCCGGCGCAAACGGCGCGAAGATCGTCGTCAATTGAATGTTATCGAACGAAGGCCAATCATGAGCATCCGCGCATCCACACTCGCCCTGACACTGGCCGTTTTGCTGAGCGGCGGGTCGGCGCAGGCGTATGAGAGCAATGCCAAGGAAGCGATACTGGTCGATATTACCGGCCACCGCGTGCTCTATGAAAAGAACGCCGACGAGCATATGCCGACATCGTCGATGAGCAAGATGATGACGATCTATATGGTCTTCGACGCACTGAAGCAGGGCAAGATCCATCTAGACGACGAATTTTCGGTCAGCGAACATGCCTGGCGGCAGACCTACAAGCAGGACGAATCCTCAATGTTCCTGCCGATCAACGGCCGGGTGAAGGTCGAGGACCTGATCCGGGGCGTCATCATTCAATCGGGCAACGATGCGACCGTGGTTCTGGCCGAGGGCATCGGCGGTTCAGAGCAGCAGTTCATGGAAGCGCTGAACGAAAAGGCCAAGCAAATCGGTCTCGCCGACAGCCATTTCGTGAACCCGCACGGCATGCCCGACCCCAATCATTATTCGACCGCGCGGGACCTGGCGACGCTGGCCGAGCGGCTGGTGACCGACTTTCCCGAATATTACCATTTCTTCGGCGAGCTTGAGTACACCTACAACAATATCAAGCAGGGCAACCGCAACCCGCTACTCTATCACGCAGGTTCGGGCGCCGACGGGCTGAAAACCGGCCATACGGACGCCGGCGGCTATGGCTTGACGGGCTCTGCGATGCGGGACGGGCGGCGGCTGATCGTCGTCGTCAACGGTCTGCCCAGCATGCAGGCCCGCGCCGACGACCCCCAGGGGCTGCTGGATTACGGCTTCAACGAGTTTAAGGCCTATAGCCTGTTCAAGACAGGCGATACGGTCGACAAGGTTGCCACCTGGGAGGGCGTTCAGCCAACCGTGCCGCTGATCGTCGATCAACCGGTCGCAGTAACCTTAAGTTTTGCTGAGAAGAAAGGGCTTAAAGTCGTTGTGAAAATGCCCGAAGCCGTTAAGGCGCCGATCAAACAAGGGCAGGAGGTCGGCAAGCTGGTGGTTTCCGTTCCCGGGCTGCCAGACGAGGAATATTCCTTGAAGACCGCTGCCGCCGTAGATCGTCAGGGCTTTTTCCCGCGTATCGGCATGGTCATCGGCCATATGCTGGGCGGCGGCCCGGAAGCTCCCAAACCGGAGGCCGCAGCGGAGAAGAAAAAAGAGGCGGTCAAATCGGTCCCCAGGCCGATTCCGCCATCCAGCGCGGCGCGCAAGATGCCTGTGCCGGATGCGCCGGCCGCCGCAGACGCACCCAAGGCGAACTGAACGCATGACGGCCACAGCCGAGATTTACGGAAAACTCATCACGCTGGAAGGCGGGGAAGGGGCGGGCAAATCCACCCAGGCCAAACTTCTGGCCAAATGGCTGGAGGACAAGGGCATCGCCGTAGCCCTGACCCGCGAGCCCGGCGGCGCACCGGGCGCCGAGGAAATCCGCAATTTGCTGGTGACGGGCGCGGTCGGCCGCTGGGACCCGCTGACCGAGACGATGCTGCATTACGCAGCGCGACGGGAACATATGGCCAGATTCATCCTGCCGGCGCTGGAGGCAGGGCAGTGGGTCATCTGCGACCGCTTCATCGATTCGACGCTGGCCTATCAGGGGTACGGCCTTGGGGTGGACCTGGAGACAATCTCCAAGCTGCGCGAGACCATACTGGGCGCCTTCACACCCGGCCTGACGCTGATTTTGGACGTAAGTCCAGAAGTTCGCCGCGCCCGTACCGCGGCGCGGCCCGGCAGCGAAGACCGCTACGAGCGCATGACCGAAGCTTTCCACGACCGGGTGCGCGCAGGATTTCACGCCATCGCCGCAGCAGAGACGGGACGCTGCGTGGTTATTAAAGCGGATCAGACAGTAGAAGAGGTTTCAGCGGCGATAAGGCAAGCGACGAACCGCGTGCTGACTTAGTCAGCGGCGCGCTGTTTCGCCACCACGCTTACACATCTTATTTCCAGACTCTATGCCGAGATCGAGCGAAGAAAATCAGGTCAGAATATTGACGCCGGCAGCCTGGGTCGGATTGGTTGCGCTGGACTGGGGAGGCGCGGCGGCATGACGGTGGCCGCCATGGTGCTTATGGGCCTTCTGGGGCGTGGTCGCGGCTGCCAGCTGCTGAGAAGCTGAAGCAGATGATGCCTGCGCCGTAGTAGCGGCCGACTGCTTAATATTCGCAGTACTCAGTGAAACCGATCCGATCGAACTCATGATTTACGCTCCTGACAGATTGCGAGATTCTCCCGCTAAGTGCTTCGCGTTCCGGGGGCGCCGGAGCGTTGTCACAAGCCCATAGTGCAAATGGATCGCCTGTACAGCAAGTCGAGTTTTGTCGATTTTTGTCGTGAGCTGCCGGGACAGAACCGGCGTCATTTGCTCTGGGGCAAATGTATCAGTTCGATCACGTTGCCGCTGGTATCGGCAATCATGGCGACGGAATAGGCCCCTGTGTTCTTCACCGGTTCAACGATCGTGAATCCTGCCGTGCGGCCGCGTTCGACAGTGGCGGCGACATCGGGAACGGTCAGGACCGCGGCGGGTGTGCGGCCCGGTGCGCCATGGAGCGATTTGCGTCCGGGTTTGGCGACGAGAACGATACCGGTGTGATCGGCGGCCTTGGCGCCGGCGACGTCGTCTCCGAACTTCAGCGTCGCCTCGTCGAGCCCGGCCTGCTTGCTGCTGATCCGCCCGATATCCTGCATCTGCAGTGCGCTGCAATAGGCGGCAGCAGATTTGTCCAGGTCGTTTACGTCGATTTTCACGAAGGCAATCCGCGGCGCATGCGGGTCTTGCGGGGTGGCGGATTGGGCGAAGACCGGATGAGCGATACCCGCAAGAAGCAGATAGACAGCGCCAGTTGCCAGCAATCTCATAATACCTCCCCGCATGTATTTCATTATCGGCCAGCGCTTGGTCCGTTTTGCGACCGTCATTATGCACGCCGGACGGAGCCCCGTCATACCATCGCTTTAGTCCTTGAAAGCTGGGATTTAATAATTCATGTTATATTCTGTTATGAACTCATTATGTTCTAAATCTGAAAACCGATAATTCCGGGGTCTGAAACGCCGAAGCGGGAGATCTTCATGGTCCATGATCCAAAACATCTGCGGACGATATTTCAGCGCGCAACGCCGCCGGACCTCGAGGTTAAGTACAAGCCGATGTTCGGCGGGATACTGGCCTATATTTTCGACAAGCCCTGCGGATCGCTGTCGGATATCGGACTGGCTGTAAGGCTTCCGGGGGCGGGAAGGGCCGAACTGCTTGCAATTCCAGGCGCCGAACCCTTGCGCTATGCCCCCCACCAACCCTTCAGTAAAACCTATGTCGTGGTGCCCGATACGATGCTGGACGATCCGACGGCGTTGCGCGGATCGATTGCGCGCAGTGCGGCTGAGGTACAGGTGAAAGGCAACGCATGACTATGTCATCGGGCCTATCTTGACGCTCGCATAGCAATGACTATATCCCTGCCTGGGCAGTAATAGCCGAGGCAGCATTTGTTAAAATTTTACACATCAGAGACCTACGGCGTGCGCGACAGCATCGGCTATCTGGTTCGCCGGGCCAGCAGCCTGTTGACCGGCCATGTCGAGGACGCTTTCGCGGAACACGACATCACATTCGCCCAATGGCTGGTGATGATGTATCTGCGCGACGGGCTGGCGACGACCGCTGCCGAAATCGCTCGCGGCATGTGTCATGACAGCGGTGCGCTGACCCGCGTCGTCGATCAGTTGGCCGGACGAGGGTTGATCGAGCGCCACCGCAGCATCGAAGACCGCCGCATCGTCGAACTGAAGCTGACCGATGCCGGCATTGCGACTGTGAACGGACTGGTGCCGACGGTGGTCGGGCTTCTGAATGCCGCGCTGTCGGACTTTACGACCGAGGAGGCGGCGACGCTGACCCGTCTTCTCACCAAACTGGTCAACCATGTTTCGGCCTATCCGGGCGCGGATGCCGAGCAACCGGAGTCAGTCATATGACCGATATCCCGCCCGACGCGAAGGCCAGCGGCAATCGCAAGACTGCCTTGCTGGCCTTGGCCGCCGTCGTCGTGATCGCCGGGGCCGCCTGGGCCGTCTATGATTTCATCATCGAGCGGAACATCGTTTCCACCAACGACGCCTATGTCAGCGGCGATGTCGTTCAAATAACCAGCGAAGTGCCGGGAACGGTCATCGCGCTGAAGGCGGACGACACCCAGGCCGTGAAGCAAGGTCAAAGCCTGATCGAACTCGACCCGGCAGACGCGGCAATCGCGATGCAATCGGCGGAAGCCGGTCTGGCCCAGGCGGTACGCAGCGTAAAGGCTCTGTTGGCCCAGGCCGACGAGGAGCGGGCGATGATCGCGGCGCGCGAAGCCGACGTCCGTAAGGCTGACGACGACGCCAAGCGCCGCGGCGCGCTGATCGCGACCGGCGCCGTGTCCCGCGAGGATTTCGCCCATGCGCAGGACAGCTCAACCTCTCAGGCGGCCGGACTGGAAGCGGCGCGGGCTCAGCTGGAACAGACCCAAGCCCAGATCGGCACTACGTCGGTTCCGACACATCCCGATGTACTGACCGCCGCAGCCAAGCTGCGCAACGCCGCGCTTGCGCTCCATCGCACGCATATCGTCGCCCCGATCGACGGGGAAGTTGCCCGGCGCAGCGTTCAGGTGGGACAGCGGGTCGAACCGGGAACTGCCTTGATGGCGGTGGTACCGCTCGAGGATGTCTGGATCGATGCGAACTTCAAGGAAGTTCAGCTTCAGCGCATGCGGACTGGACAGCCGGTGACCATCCGTACCGATATTTACGGTGGCAAGGTCGAATATCATGGCACCGTCGCCGGCGTATCGGCCGGCAGCGGCAGCGCCTTTGCCTTGCTGCCGGCGCAGAACGCCACGGGCAACTGGATCAAGATCGTGCAGCGCCTGCCGGTGCGCATCCTGCTGGACCCGGCCGAGTTGAAGGCCAACCCTCTGCGGGTGGGCTTGTCGGCAACAGTCGATGTCGATGTCAGCGACAGTTCCGGCTCTCAGATCGGTGTCAAGGTGCGCAATCAGGCCTTCCCGGCCCAGCCCAGCGACGGCGCGGACCCATCAATCGACACGCTGATCGCCAAGATCATCGCCGAAAACGGCGGCGGATCATCACAGATGGCATCGGGCCCGACGAGCGGAAGAGTCAGGTGAGCGACACAGCAGCGGCAGGATCCGGGGCAGGGACGGAGATGCCGCCGCTCAAAGGCGGGGCGCTGGCGCTCACGGCCGTCGCACTTGCTTTGGGCACCTTCATGCAGGTGCTGGATTCGTCCATCGCCAATGTGTCGATCCCGACGATCGCCGGCAACCTGGGCGCCAGCACCGACCAGGGTACCTGGGTCATTACCTCCTTCGCCGTATCGAACGGCATATCCGTCCCAGTCAGCGCCTTTCTGATGATGCGTTTCGGCGTGGTGCGGACCTTTGTGATTTCGGTGGCCCTGTTCACGATTGCCTCGCTGTTGTGCGGCATGTCCTGGAGCCTGGGTTCGCTGGTCTTTTTCCGGGTGTTGCAGGGCGGCGTATCGGGGCCGATGATTCCCGGCTCCCAGGCTTTGCTGATCGCTATATTCCCGCCGTCGAGACGCGGGGCGGCACTCGCGATCTGGTCGATGACCACGCTGATCGCGCCGATCTGCGGACCGATATTCGGCGGCTATATCTCGGATAATTACACCTGGCCCTGGATATTCCTGATCAATTTGCCGGTCGGCATTGTATGCGCCATCATCTCCTGGCGGATGCTGGCGAGCAGAGAGACCCCGACGCGTCGGGTGCCGATCGACAGAATCGGCTTCGTTTTGCTGGTCCTGTGGGTGGGCGCGCTGCAGATCATGCTGGACAAGGGAAAGGACGCCGACTGGTTCTCATCGCCGGTCATCGTGACATTGGCGATCGTCTCTGCGATCGGGTTCGTGGCCTGGTTGATATGGGAACTGACCGACGCAAACCCGATCGTCGATCTATCGCTGTTCAAATCGCGCAATTTCGCCATCGGCACACTGGCTTTCTGCCTGGGCTATGGGCTGCTGTTCGGCAATTTGGTGCTGCTGCCGCTTTGGTTGCAGACCCAGCTTGGCTATACCGCGACCTGGGCCGGACTTGTGGCCGCGCCTGCAGGCGTTTCAGCCGTCATATTGTCGCCGATCGCGGCAAGGGTCATGTCGAGCATCGATGCACGCTGGACGGCAACCATCTCCTTCGTCGCCTTTGCGATATCCTACCTCATGCGGTCGGACTACACGCCGGACTCCAGTTTCGTCACTTTGATGATCCCGCTGGTAGTTCAGGGCATAGCCATGAGCGTCTTTTTCGTCTCGATGTTGACGATCCTGCTGCAGGGTATTCCGCCGGCCAAAATTCCCGCGGCATCCGGCCTGTCGAATTTCGCCCGCATCACCACGGGAGGATTCGCCGCGTCGCTGACCACCGTCATCTGGGATCGGCGCGAGGCGGTACATCAGGCCCGCCTTTCGGATTCATCAGGCTTCAACAGCCCGGCCATGGTCCAGGCGCTGGCCGGACTACACGCCGAAGGACTGTCTGCGGCGCAGAGCCTTGGTGTGCTGACCCGCAACCTGATCGGCCAGGCCTATATGTTGTCCTCGCTCGATTTCTTCTGGATATCGGGATGGCTGTGCTTTGCGGTGCTGCCGCTGGTGTGGCTGACGCGCCGGGCAATAGGCGGCGGCGGACCGGCCGAGGCGGATTGAGGTCGCGGGCGAATAAATGTGAGGGTCGCAAAACGCCCCATCCAAGCCATTTGCCTGCTGGGCAGCTATATTGGTTTGCTTCCGCGTCAAACGTGAAGACGGCGCGTGAGAACGTGCCATCGGTGCGAGCGGATTTGTCGAACATCGGGATGTGCGGCGCGATCTCCTTTTCCTTGACCAGCCAGGCGAGGTTCGTCGCCGATCCGTAAGCACTGTCGGCGGCCAGATACGTCGGCTTCAGCCCGAAGCGATCCTCGGTCCGGTCGAGCATGGTCCGCGCCGCGCCGACCTCGGCTTGCCGGATCGCCCGGGTGGCTTCGACATCCAGGATGACCGCATTGTCGGTGTCGATCAAATAATTGGTGGCATAAGCGAAGAAGGCATGGCCCTTGTGTGCGCCGGTCCATTGGGCCGCCGGGTCGGCAGGAGAAATGAACTTTGGCGTCCGCTGCGATCAGGCTGGCATCGACGGCGAACCCTTCGCCGCCGACAAGCCCTTCGGACATGCAGCGTCCCACGACGGTCTCGAACAGGTGGCGCAGAATATCGCTGTCGCGGAATCGGCCATGACGGTTGCGCGAGAAGGTCGAATGATCGGGTACTCTGCCATCGAGCCCCAGGCGGCAGAACCAGCGGTAGGCCAAGTTCAGATGGACCTCTTCACACAGGCGCCGTTCGGACCGGATGCCCATGCAGTACCCAACGACAAGCATCCGGATCATTAGCTCCGGATCAATCGATGGCCGACCTATGGCGCTGTAAAACGGCTTCAGTTCCGAACGGATACTGGTGAGATCTAGAAAACGGTCGATGCCGCGTAGAAGGTGATCGCCGGGAACGTGATCATCAAGGCGGAAATCGCAAAACCGCTGCGCCGCTTCAGCCTGCAATCCCATCATCGCCGTGTCCTCCGCCGATCCATGGGTCAACTGAATCACACTGCGCGAAGACGATCAACGCCGGACTTTATCAACAATATCCGTCACAAGCGGCTTTTGGCACAGTCTGAGGTGTCGTCGCAGAAGGGGTCCGCTGAGACCGTCGCTCGGCCAGCGGAAATGGCTTTTCCCGAACGGCCTCACTTCGAATTGCGGGTGCTTCTATTCCAACGAACATGCCATTGACTTCCAATTATCATGCCTCATAGTTCCAATTTTCCGGACCTTGGATTAGGTATGTATAAACGGTTTGTGGAGCGGCGGGTGGAGGAGGCTCTTTCAGACACCCCGGTGGTGCTGATCGTCGGCCCGCGCCGCGCGGGCAAGACCACGCTGGTGCGGAAGATGGGGGATGCAGGGCGGACCTACCTCACCCTCGATGACCAGACGACGCTCGATGCCGCACGGTCCGACCCAGTAGGCTTCATTCGCGGATTAGACCAAGTGATCATCGATGAGATCCAGCGGGTGCCCGATCTGCTGCTAGCGATCAAGAAGACCGTGGACGAAGACTATCGCCCAGGGCGCTTCCTGCTGACCGGCTCCGCGAACGTACTCACGCTGCCGCGCGTCGCCGATAGTCTGGTCGGCCGGATGGAAACCATCCATATGCTGCCGCTGGCCCGCGCCGAAGTGACAGGCAAGACACCACAATTCCTGGAACGCCTGTTCGGCGGCAAGCTGCAGGGGGACCAATCGGCGATCGTCGGCGAGGATCTCGTCAAGCTCGTGCTTGTCGGCGGCTTTCCCGAAGCGATCAGCCGCGAGAGTGAGCGGCGCCGACAGGATTGGGCGCGATCCTACCTGTCCTCAGTTCTCACCCGCGACCTTCGGGATATCGCGGACATCGAAAAGCTGACGGAGCTGCCTAAATTCGTCCGTCTCCTAGCGGAGCACTCCGGGCAGTTGGTCAACTACTCGCAGTTCGGCGGCAGCATCAATGTCAGCCACAAGACCGGGCAGCGCTACGTCGCACTGCTCGAACAAGTCTTTCTCGTTTCGACATTGCAGCCCTGGTACACGAACGCGCTGAAGCGGATCGCCAAGACGCCGAAACTGCATTTCCTTGATTCTGGGCTGCTTGCCGCCACGCGCGGACTGAGTGTCGAGCGGCTGAAGGCGAACCGCGGCGAGTTTGGCGGGCTGCTCGAGACCTTTGTGTTTTCCGAGATATTGAAGCTCATGACAGGCTCGGATCTGCGGCTGACACCGTATCACTTCCGCGACCAGCAGATGCACGAGGTGGACATCGTGCTGGAACGCGACGACGGAATGATTGTCGGCATCGAAGTGAAGGCGGCGGCCACAGTGAAATCCAGTGATTTCGCTGGCCTGCGCACATTGGCCGAGGCGTGCAAGGATCGATTTGCCTTTGGCGTAGTACTTTATGACAGTCCTGATCTCGTACCCTTCGGCGAGAAGCTGGGTGCGGCGCCGCTGTCATGCCTGTGGGCCTGAGAACTGTATTCGACGCTGCGACTCCGGGGAGGGGCGCGTCAAAACCTCAGCGGCGAAAAGCTCTGACGTATATCGACCCAACATTGCCGCTTGCGCATCGATCGTCACTTCTCGAAAGCGGCCGCTCCTAATTTCTGGATGAGAAAACTGCGAGAGCCTTCGCGATCGAATTCGTCATACCTTTGCTCACGCCCGCCTCGAAGGCGTGCTTTTTCCAACTGCATACGGCCGTGGTCACTTCCTCGATAACGGCGTTTGCCTCAGCGGGTCGGATCCCGGCTGTGCTCGCGAGCTTGAGCAGGTGTTCAGGTTTCGGCTGTCGGCCTTCGCCGGCAACCGACATGAAGTGCTCACCTTGAGGTCCCTCAGCGAAGGTCAGATCGTATGCGGGCGCGGCTTTCCATTCGCCGGACCTGCTCATGAGAAACGAGAATTGCTTGCTGTGGTCATCTCGATTGTGGGCGATGACGTTGAACACCGCGACGCGGTAAAGCGCCAGGACCTCGCCCATGTCCTGAGTGAGCTTCATACAGAGCGTGAGTAGGTTCTCGTAGTCGAGGGACGGCGTCCTGAAGTCTATCCCCAATAGGCCAGCTGCGGTGTGCACATGGGCGCGATCACCGTCGGTGATATCGAACCGCTCCGAGGCGAAGTAGCCCGGCCCTTTCTTCGCCGAGAACAGCTTCGCGCCGGGAACGCGAAGTCCGGCGATCTTGGCCATCATCCAGTAGGCATACTCGATCGCACCGATGTCGACCGGATCCTGTTTAGCGGCGAACTTGAGAAGGTAGTGATCGTACCCAGGCTTGGCATCGGAGGTTGTCACCATCCGATTGTTTTCTTCGGAATAAGCGATCAACACCTTCGGCCTGACGCCGCCGGTTCCACCCTGCAGGTGGATGATCTTTTTGATGACCTCTTCGCTCTCACCGTCAAGGGCAGCCATCGCTTCGGCCGCGATATCGTCAATGTTCAAAGGTCCTCGGGGGTTCTTGAACGAGTTGTCAGGCTCATACACAAGAGCGCCAGTACCTGCTTCGCCGACAATTGCGAGGCGATCGAGAGCCGTCAGGGCGCCCCCCTTGGATCGTGCAATGCGATCCACAAGCAGTCTTCCATAACCATCCGGCAGGCTGTCGGCGAAGACGCCCGGCAAGCCTTCGAGGAAGGGTTGAAACCCTGAGAGTACGCCCGGTCGCGTTATTAGCTGAAACGGCGAGATCGGAAGGGGGTTTTTTAGGAACTCCTCGTCGAATTCGAAGAAGACCTTCGATTTGAAAGCGAGCCGTCCGACTTTGACCCGGGAGTTTTCGTTCCAACGGAGCCACACGACTAGGGGCTTATTCTGCGGCAGTTTCATTTTCGTCGCGGAGCGCGCAAGCGTGCAGGTTTCGCATTCAGCACTTCTTCGAGACTGCTAGGAGCTTGTTCCGTATGAAAAATCTGACCAAATTGCTCGATAGCATCGAGCACGAACGCCAGACGGATCACTTTGTCGAGCGGCAGTATCCCGGTGTTTTCAAAGTGTTTCAGCGTACCGAGAGACATGCCGGATCGTTGCGCAGCCTGGTCCTGTCTAAGACCCAGACTGATACGACGGGCCTTCGCTCGCTGGCCGACCTTTTGCGCCACTTCTAGTGGACTATCGAGTATAATGGCCAACATATGATCTATTATAGCAAAACATTGGAGATAAAAGATAATATATGATCTATTATCCTAAGATGCAAACGGCCTAAACCTAGCGAAATACGCTTCCCGGTGCCGCTCTCTTGCACGGTCCCATTAGAGCATAGCTGTCGTCCCATCCGCACCTTGAGGCAGAACTCTTGGGACGATTCCCTAGTGCGGGCCAGCCCTCGTCGTAAAGCGAATGACCGATTCGACCGTTGTCGTTCCCAAAGCGGATCAGTAGAAAACCACCCCAGCCGTTGGGCTGCTCACGATCCATCTGAGCCATTCCCAAGTATCCTAACGCTTCCTGAAAGCAGTCATGGCACAACTGGTATAACTCTCGATGGCGATCTGAGAGGTTGCCGCCCACCGCAGGGAGCATTGCTATGCCGCTTTCCGCCGATGAACTTGAGAGAAGGCTCCGTCGAGAGAAAATCAAGAAGACCGGAGGTGATGATCCGGTGGCGGCTCTCAGATGCCTAGGTGACGATCTACGTCTACAGGCCGAAATTGAGGAACGAATTCAAAAAATCCACGGCAGCAAAAAGCCCATCCCCGGATCGGCACGCATCTACCATGACCTTCAACTCGGAGGGGATGACGCCTTCGAGTTGCTAGAGGGTATCTCCAAGGCTCACGGGGTTTCGTTCGAGGGCTTTCGGTTCGATGATTGTTTTCCCAACGAGACTGAACACTTGTGGTTGATGTGGAAGGCGCGATTTGGCTTCCCAGATCACAAGAGGAAGGCCCTCACCTTTGATCACCTGGTTGATGTAGTGCGTCGGGGCACGTGGTTCGATCCACTTGCTGACATCTAGAAGGCTGGTTGTTGGGACCCAACCCGGCCAACCCAGGGCCGCATTTCGCTTCCCAGAAGCGGATGATCAGCAAGGCGCGCAATTAGGGGAGTTTGGGACGCGAAGCGATGTCCCAAAAGGCCATTTCTCGCCGCTCGCCCCTATTCCACAGTTCGAGTAGGATGGGGCAATGGACCGGTACGCAATCAATCGTCTATCGCTTCAAGCGCGATTCAACCTTGGGCGTTGGGTCCAATTCAGTGCGATGCCGATAGCATGGCTTTTGATAAACCCCAATCATCTGACATTCCTGCCTTCCGCGGTCTTCTTTTCTATGTTTATAGGCGCGGGATTTTATATGGGCTCGCTGCGCTGTCCTGCGTGCGGTTATCAAGTTGGACGCAAGCCCCCAATGAGTTGGATGAAATGGCGGATATGGAGTTCTGACAAGTGCTGCCAGTGTGGTCACGACATCAGCCACCGGAAACCTTAGTCGCCTGGGTGCGCTCACTGCGTCCAATCTGGACTGGCGGCTTGTTTCGACCCAATCAAGTCATTGGCCGGGCTTTCGACGTTCTCCCATAGCGGACATATCCGTGGGACGGAGCCAGATTACGCATTTCCGCCATTCTTCTCTCCGTCTTAAGATCATCCGACCCGTTCAAAGCCCGAACCAGGATTAACCCGAATGCCCAGTTTCGACATTGTCTCGAAAACCGATCTCGCCGAGGTAGATAACGCGCTCGCGAACATTCAACGCGAAATCGAAACCCGCTTCGACTTCAAAGGCAGCGCCTGCTCTCTCGCGCGCAAAGACGATGCGCTGACGCTTGAAGCCGACGATGCGTTCAAGATGAAACAGATGCACGAACTCATCTACACCCATTTTACCCGCCGCAAGCTTGATCGGGGTGCGCTCGACTTTAAGGACCCTGAACGCGCCTCGGGCGACACGCTGCGCCAGACCATTATGGTAAAACAAGGTGTGGACCGCGACCTCGCCAAAAAGCTGGTCAAGGAGATCAAAGACGCAAAGCTGAAAGTCCAGGTCTCGGTCCAGGGCGATGAGCTGCGCGTAACCGGCAAGAAGCGCGACGATCTTCAGGAAGCGATCGCCCACGTCAAGGCGATGAAGATCGAATTGCCGCTGCAATATGTGAATTTCAGAGATTGAGGGTGGCGGGCATGGCGTATCTTTCTCCTGTGCTTCATCGTCCCGGCGTTGATTGCGATTACCTCATCGGCGCGGCCATGCAATGGCCGCTACCACTCTTGTCTCACTCAAAGCGGACGATCGGCAATCGACCCATTATTGCCGTCCCAGCGATGCTTTTCGCCACTCGGAAGCGGACGATCGTGCAGTGCGGAAGATGAGATTTCGGGAAAAGATTGATGTCATCGTCCGTTTGCTCGTCTCGCAGTGGGGAATGAGGAGGCACGCAGGATGACTCTCGTGTCCCGGACGAAACAGTTAAATCGCGGTAATGTGTTCGCGCGAATCCGGCCGCAGACACGCACGAGCGGTACGTGATAGTTTGACCGGGATTCTTTGGGAGGAATACCGTGACAGACGCGGGGGCTACTAAGACCGGACAGCCTAAGACTCGTGCGCTCGGCAAGACCGGCCTTCAGGTCTCACCGCTGGGCGTGGGCACAAACAAGTGGAGCCAGGGCTCAAACGACGAGGCCGTGTTCGAGACCTTTCAGACCTTCCAGAACGCCGGGATCAGCTTCTTCGATACGGCCGAGGTTTATGGCTTCGGAAAGTCAGAGCGGCTGATCGGTGATTGCCTGCGCCGCGATGGGCGCCCCGCGACGATCGCCACGAAGTTCGCGCCATTTATCGCGCGAAGCTCGTCGCGCCATCTGCTCAAGGCGCTGGACGCCTCACTCGCCCGCCTCGGCGTCAATACCATCGATCTTTACTACATCCACTTTCCATACCCATTCGCCGATTTCAATGAGTTGGCTGATGCCATGATCGAGGCCGTCAAAGCGGGCAAGGTTCGCCATGTGGGCGTGAGCAACTTCAGCGCCACGCAGATGCGTCGTGTCGCCGACCGCCTATCGCGTTCGAACATTCCACTTGTCGCTAACGAGGTCCATTACAGCTTGCTCGCCCGCAAGCCTGAGTCGAACGGCGTGCTTGATGCGTGTCGCGAGCTGGGCGCGAGCCTGATCGCCTATTTCCCCTTGGCCAGGGGCCGCCTGACGCGCCCGCCCGCGCAAGGGAAGACCGGCCGCCTTGAGACCTTGCAGAAAACCCTAACGGATATCGCCCAGGCGCACCGGGCGAGCCCCAGCCAGGTTGCGCTCAATTGGCTGCTCGCCCGCGACCCATGCATTATCCCGATCCCTGGAGCGTCGATTGCGAAGAACGCCAAGCAGAACATAGCGGCGTTGGACTGGAGCCTGACCGGCGACGAGTTCGCAGCCATCGACGCTGTGTCGGCGTCGTGGCGGTGAGAATGGCCGGGCCAGGGGAAGGGAGCGTGAGGTTAGCGAATCGAAGGTTGAGCGCTGTCGTTGTGTAGCAAGCAGGATTCACACCAAGTGGACCTTCCCGTCTGAGAGTTCCGCCGCATACGGGCCGATATGGAAACGAGGAATGGCGCCTTTGGCGACTTGCCCCGGCGACGTGTTTCGACCCAAGTACTAACCCGCTTCGCGGGAGGGTGCTTTTGGGAGGTGAAGTGCGGTCGATGGCAATGGTGAGGGGTTGAACTCGGCTGGGTCGGGCATTGAGCATGAAGGGTCAACCTTTTGCTCAAGGAGAAGACCCGATGCTCACCCACTCAGCTCAACAATCCATCAGCCCGCTACGCCGGCGGATGCTCGAGGACATGTCCATGCGCGGCCTGCGGGAAGATACGCAGCGCGACTATATCCGGTTCGTGCAGAGCTTTGCTGCATTCCTCGGGCGGTCGCCGGAGACGGCGACCGCCGAGGATATTCGCCGCTTCCAGGTCGACCAAGCCGAGAGCGGCGTTCAACCACCGACCATCAATTGCTCGGTGTCGGCGCTGCGTTTCTTCTTCACCGTGACGCTTGATCGACCCGAGCTGTCGCGTCGGTTCGTCCTGGTGCGCTATCGGTACATCGAAGAGGCCCGCACGATCGAGCACCCAGTAAAGACCATGATACGCCCGCCTAAAGCCGACTGTCTCAAATCCCCCCATTCCCGACATTGGGGACTCATGAGTTGACACTCTGATAAATTTAACCGCGAGCTCGCGGCTAAATTCGATTGCTCCGGTCGCGCCGGACTGGACGTTCGGATCGACTTGGCTGAAAGTCCGACCCATGTCCGAGACTCACGAGACCGAATCCCTTCCGGCGCGCGCCAACCCTGAATTGTTGGGGCAAGAGGCGGCGGAGGCCGAATTGCTGCGGTCGTTCGGCGGCGGGCGACTGCCCCATGCCTGGCTGATTTCGGGGCCCGGCGGCATCGGTAAGGCGACGCTGGCGTTTCGTTTTGCCCGCTTTCTGTTTTCCGAACGGCGGCAGGCGGATTCGCTGGCGATGGCCGATACAGACCCTGTCTTTCGCCGCGTCGCTTCGGGCGGCCATGCCGATCTGTTGACCGTGGAGCGCCAGTTCGACGAGGAGAAGGGACGTTATAAAAAGGAGATCGCGGTCGCCGATGTTCGCCGCATCGCGCCCTTCCTACACCTGACGCCGGCCGAAGGCGGGTGGCGCATCGTCATCGTCGACGGCGCCGAGGACATGAATCGGTACGGCCAGAATGCGGTGCTAAAAATTCTTGAGGAACCGCCGAAGCAGGCGCTGTTGCTATTGTTGACCGAGAGACCATCGGCGCTGCTCCCGACGATACGCTCGCGCTGCCGGATGCTGACACTGCCGCCGCTGGCAGACCCGGTGGTGAATCGGCTGCTCGAATCCCATCGCCCGGATCTGGATGCGGCGGCACGGACAGGGTTGGCGACGGTCGCGGCCGGCAGTATCGGCAGGGCGCTGGATATCGCCAAGCACGATGGGTTGAGCTTACTTGGCCAATTCCTGACCATCGCTGGCAGCGATCCCATAGATTGGCCGGCTGCCCATGCGCTGGGCGACAAACTGGCGTCGGCCGCTGCGGACGAGTCCTATCACTCATTCGTCCAGCTTCTCAGCGATTGGCTGAGCCGGGCCGTGCGCGATGTGGGGCGCGGCGGGCAGGGGAATCAACATCCTGACAGCATCGCAGGTGAAAAAAGGCTGATAGAGCACCTGACTGGGGCCGGGCGGCTTGAACAGGCACTGGAGGTATGGGAAAAGGTTAATCACCTGTTCGCCCGATCGGATGGCGCCAATCTGGATCGCCGGCTGACGGTGATTTCCGCCCTTCATACGGTAAGCGCCGCGCTCCGCTGAGCGATGTGACCCAGGGCAAACCTGGCTTCCGGAGTAGAAATGAGCGGCAACAGCACGCAATCGTTTTTCGTTACGACGCCGATCTATTACGTCAACGACCAACCGCATATCGGCCATGCCTATACGACGCTGGCGGCCGATGTCACCGCGCGATTCCACCGGCTGGCGGGGCGCGACGTGTTCTTCCTGACCGGCACTGACGAGCATGGCCAGAAGGTTGCCCAATCGGCCGCCGCAGCAGGAGTCACGCCGCAGGAATTTACCGACAAGGTGTCGCAAAACTTCCGTGACCTGTCCAAGCTGCTCAATTTCTCGAACGACGACTTCATCCGCAC
>PLTD01000027.1:0-58986 GCA_003165335.1 Rhodospirillales bacterium
AGTGCGAACTGAACGGAGCCTCAAACCTCCCGAAAATCCTCCGGCTTCAGCCGGGGGAAGATGTTAATCCAGTACCCGCAGTGCCCCCCTGGACACGGATGAGATAAGGCGCCTTACCATTGCTGCCCATGAACGAATTCAAGCCGCCGTCGTCGCCGCGGACCCGGCCGCAGCCGAACGCCGGATGAGTCGTCATGTTCGCGCCTATAGTGCGCAGATGCACCATAGTGTTCGTCAGTAACCACTTAAGCTGACGCAGGAATCTAAATTGCGGCGCGCTTTATCCTCCCCGCTGTGGCTTTTTGTGCGGGCTAAGGTGCCAAAAACACTATAACATTTGGCTTGACAGTATAACTATATGTAGTGGATAAAAACCAGTCTCGAATAGTGGCTACAAAAGAGTTGTACAAT
The DNA here is from genome assembly GCA_003165335.1 of Rhodospirillales bacterium. Taxonomy (GTDB): domain Bacteria; phylum Pseudomonadota; class Alphaproteobacteria; order BOG-932; family Roseiterribacteraceae; genus BOG-932. The sequence continues at coordinate 412 of PLTD01000027.1, forward strand.
AGATTTTGCGTATGGCTGTGAATAAAAATGCACTTAAAATAGTGTAAAAAATAATTCCACATAAATAATTCGAAACATAATAAATCCGGGTAAATCTTTCGAGAAATTTACCTAAAAAAGTAATAAGTTCGCTGATATCGGGTCATGGACTAGGGACTGAGGTGATCGATGAAGCTGGTACTTGAGCCGCGTTATCTTTTTGACGGCAGTCTTCATGCGGTTACCAAGCACGCAGCCGATCTTGCCGATCCGCATAGTGTCGATCACGATGCCGCGAGTCATTCGGATATCACGGCGCCCGCCGCAGCGCCGCCGGCCGCCGCCGGCCAGCCCGATATTCCGGCCCTAGCGCCCAACCCGGCGGCCGATCAGATTCTATTCATCGATACCCGCGTGGCGGATTGGCAAACGCTTGCCGCAGGTGTCAAAAGCGATGTTCAGGTTGTGCTGATCGATCCGTCCAAGGATGGCATCCAGCAGGTCACCGCAGCACTGCAGGGCCGACAGAATCTCGAATCGATCCAATTTCTGACCTATGGCCAGTCGGGCGAAATCGAACTGGGCAGCAGCTTGGTCACGACGGCCAGCCTATCCAGTCAAGCCGCCGAAGTGGCGTCGTGGGGTGATCATCTGGCCGCCGGCGCGGACATCCTGTTCTATGGCTGCGATGTCGGGCAGGGCAGCGCTGGCGTGGCCTTTGTCGATACCGTTCACACACTGACTGGCGCGCAAGTCGGCGCCTCGACCGAAGTGGTCGGTGATGCGGCGCTGGGCGGCAGCTGGACGCTCGATCTGACGACGGGGCCGCTCGCTGAAGGGTTGCCGTTTAGTGCAGCCTCACTTGCCGATTACCATCATGTGCTGGACGTGGCTGTTCCCACTGTGACCTTAACTGCCGGGACGGGGTCGTTGACTAGTGGGACGACTGGCGACGTTCTTCTGGGTGACACATTTACCGAGACCGCGACCTTTACCAACACGGCGGCTGCGGCTACCGGTTATGGCCCGATCGTCAATGTGTTCGTTCCGACCAATACTGCGACGGATACAGAGACGGCAACTCTGAATTCAGCCAGTTATCTCTCGACCTCACTTGATATCACGCACAAATACACGCTTGTCGTCGATCCGCACGATTCATCGAAGGTCGGAGCCTATGACCCCTATGTGCTGGACAGTACCGGTGCGGCAACCTTCATCGATGCCCCGGCCGGCTTCAAGGTCGGCGACAGCATGTATGCCTTGGTCCTGCCCTTCGGCAGCTACACCGTGGGCGAACCCTCTGCCGCCGTTACGCTCAATTTCACGGCAGACAGCTCGTCCGAACTGACCAGCCACAGCGGCGCCAGCATCGTCGTGGCCGCGCTCGGCGCCTTCGAGTTCGGTAACGATGCGCTGAACGATCCGACGACCGATCCTTCCATCGTCGGCACGACCGTTACCTCTGCGACTACGGTCAGCCTTGTCAACGTCACGGCGACGACCGATTTGCATGAGGACGAAACCGCGACCGGCCCCGATAACCCGTTCGACTATACCGTCACAGTCACCCCGGCGCCTGCGGTGGCGGGTGACGCGATCAGCGGTTTGACCGTCAATTTTCAATTGCCCAGCGCGGTCGAACATACCGGCGGCAGTGGAACGATCTCGGTAACGTCCGGCGGGATGGCGACTTTCAATGCCCTGTCCACACCACAGGGCGGCTCGGTTTCGGTCACACTGCCCTCGCTTTCCAGCACGGCGACGATCACGGTCCCGGTATTCGTTCCGCAAACCGATGCCAGTGGCACGACGATCTTGACCGCCGCCAACCACTATCAGTCGACGATCAACGATACGCCCGCATTCAGCTATAGTGGGACCTGGACGCCCCTGACCGGTCTGGCCGTGCCCGCTGGCGCAGAGGCGATATCGGGCGGCGGCACCAGCGTCGTCAGCTTCGTAGCGAAGGGCCTGGCGATCCAGGTGAGCGATAGCGCGAACGGCTCGATTGCTCCCGGCCAGACCGGGGTGATCGAGACCATCCATTTTCAGGTTTCCGATTATCTCAACTTAAATAATGTCGTGATCACAGATGTATTGGGCGACGGATTCACGCTCGATGCGTCCAGCGCACCATCGCTGACGGTCGATTACGCCAATGCGGTTGCCGGCAATGCGGCGGTTACCGGCAGCTTCGGCGTCGCCACCGGCCAAGTGAATGCAACGGTCAACGGCCAATCGGTTGCGGTCAGCGGCGCGGGCAGCGATTCGAGCGGCACGGCGGACTGGAGCTACGCGCGCAACGACGTCTCGGGCGACGGAACGACCACGCTCACATTCATGGTCAGCGCTCTGTTGGCGGATTCTGTCACCGGCGTTATAGCCGGGACGAATTTGGCGCCGGTCCTGCAAGGCGGCAGCGGTTCGGGAAGCGGAAGCAAAACCCAGGGAACCATTAGTTTCACGGTCGACGTGCTCGACAAATATACCGAGACGAATGCCGCCGGCGGCGTTCCGGTCGACGGCTCCAACCCCGGTCAAAGCCTGCGCGAACAAGACTCCGTCACCAATACGGTTACGACAACCGGCACGAATGCCGACATCGTGAGCACGCTTGATCCCGCGACTATTATCGGGACCACCTCCGACAATTCGAGTCTGACCGATGTCGTTCCGTCGAATATGCTCAGCCTCGATGTCGTCGACGTCAACGGCATGGCCTCTGACGGCAGCACCGGTATCGTGGCCGGCGATACCGTCACTTACCAGTTGACCTATACGCTGGCTTCCAGCGCGGATTACGGCAACCTGTCGCTCACGTCATTCCTGCCCCTGCCGGTTTTCTCCGCTACCGACCCGTTGGCAACCGGCGGGACCGAAGCCTTCACCGCGGGATCTACCGGTCTTGTTGCCGGGACCTATCATTTGGTGACGGGTCCAACCGGCGCTGCGATCTCCGGCGCTTCCGCCAACGGAACGGCGAATAGCCTTTCCTTCGCTCTGGGCACGCATGACGATACGACGAACACCGCCGGACAGACGGTCGTCATTGATTTCTCGGTCACGGCATCGAGCAGCCCGTTTGCCGATGGCCTGTACCTGACCAACCTGGCGAATAGCCAGAATTTCGACGCTCATAATTCCGTGACCGCGATCACGGCCAACGCGATCCAGCAGATCAAGCTGCTCCAGCCGGAGCTTGCGACCAAGACAGGCATCGTATCTCTGGTCGAAGATAACGGGACGACGGGCAAGGGCACCTACAGCCCCGACGGCACCAGCACCGGTCAGACGACGAGTCCGTCTCCCAGCGGCGCAGGCGGCAGTCCGTTCGAGCCTGCCGGTACGGCAACCGGCACGGATCCCCTTACCGGCACAGGTACCCCTTCGGCTTCCGATGATCTCAACGTCACCGGGGCCGATGCCAGCGACACCGCCCGCGTCGTTACAACTGTCACGAACAATGGCCATGCGACAGCCTATGATGTCGTGCTCAGCGGCGCGTTGCCGTCCGGCTACAGCACGTCGGACGTTCATAATTTCGGCATCTACAATGCCGCCGGCGTACAAATCGACACAGGCGTGACCGCCGCCCAATATTTCGCGACGGGCGGAGTCACGCTGCCCGATGCCGGCGGCATCGCGGGCCAATCCGCCATTTATGTCGTCTATGACTTAAAGCTGCAAAGCACGCAGACGACCGGAACGACGCTGACACCGTCTTCGTCCATCGTAAATTGGACCAATGTTTTGACGGGCGGCACAGGTTTCGTCTCGTCAGGAACGCCCGTCGGCGAAAGTTCGACCGCACTCAGCGACACTGCGACCATCGGAACGACTGCGCCCACCATCGGCAAGACCGTCACCCAAGGCAGCGATACTGCCGGTGCGGGCTCGACCGATCCGGTTGCGCTGTCCTCGGTCGTGCTGGGTGAGACAGTCACCTACACACTGGTCATCACCCTGCCCGAAGGCACGACCTCGAATGGCGGATCGCAGGTTACCGCGGTCGACGTCCTTCCGACAGGCACGACCTTCGTCGGCACGCCGACCATTACTTATGACGGTAATATCACCCTGATCGGCGGTCCGGCCTCGGGCGGCTCGATCACGCCGACCCAAAGCGGTCAGACTCTAACCTTCGATCTGGGCACCGCTATCCACAATTCGGCGGCGGACGCGACCGACACGGTCACGATCACCTATCAGGCCAATATTACCGCGACTAACACCCCGTCCAGCGGCCACGCCTATACCAACAACGCATCGTTCAACTATAGCGGGAGATCGGTCTCGCCGGTGTCGGCAACCGTCAACGAGGTCGATCCGAACGTGGGCGAGACCGTCACCGTTACGGATGGCACGACGCATAATCCGGTAACGAACGTCTATAGCGCCGAAACGCTCGATTACAGTGTGGCGCTAAAGAACAACGGCACCGCGCCGGCAAACGACCTGACCTATTACGTCGAAGTGCCGACGACCGATTTGAACACTATCGGCAGTCTATCCGCGTCGAGCGGCACCGTGACCGACACGCATACGACAGTTGTGACCAGCGGGGTGACCTACGAAATCCTGGAGATCACCGACGCCGCGCTGGCAGTCGGAGCCACGGACACGGTGACCTTTACGGCTGTCGTCAATGACAATCTGGCCGCCGGCACCAGCATTCTGGTTGGCACACCGAACGACAATACCCTGACACCCGGGAATGCTACCGCCAGCGGCACCTACAACTCCCTGCCGCCGGCTGTCGGTGTGGGGCACAATTATACAGGCAGCGGATCGGATACAATTTCGGTGGCGACCTTCACGCCGTCATTGAAGATCATCGGCGAGTCCAACAACACCAGTGGCGGCGGCACGGGCCTGTATGCGACCGCCGTCGGCAGCGTGAATGCGACCATCGGCGATATCGTTCGCTATACGGCCTATGTGCAGGTTCCGGAGGGACAGAACACGTCCTCGCTGGTTGTGAACCTGCCGGCAGGAATGACCTTCCAGGATTCGACCAACGATACGATTACGGTTTCGCTGGTTAGCCCTGGCGGGGTACTCAGTTCCACGAATGTGGGCGCAGGTGCACAGCAAAGCTATACGGGCACTTTCAATCCTACCACCGCACTGGCTACGACTGTCCTCGACAGCAGCCACATTAACGTCAGCGGTTCGACCATCACCTTCGATCTCGGTACGCTGACCGACAACGAAAGTTCGCCAAACGCGGACTATGTCATCGTTCAGTTCAACGCTATCGTCGCGAACGCGGTGGGAGTGGCAAGCGGTTCGACCCTGTCAGCCAGCGCCACCTCAGGTGGGCAGACATCGGGCAACGCGACGGTCAACGTCAAGGAGCCGAACCTCACGCTCAGCAAAACAGTGTCGTCGATCGTCAACAGTAGTGGTACGACGACCGTTACCTTCAGCGAAACCGTCAGCAATACGGGCAATACGACCGCATATAATGTTTCGCTGAGCGATCCCGAGGGGACCAATGTCGGACCCGTCGGCAATCTTATGAAGACGGCGGGCACCGGCTCATTGACCCTGGGCGGAACTAGCGCCGATGTTACTGCCACCGGCAGTCTGGCCGCAGGCGTTAGCGAAACATTCACCTATACTGAGGCCCTCACCAGTTCGACGATGGGTGTTTCGGACACCACGGCCTCCGTGACGTACACCAGCCTGTCGACGGCTACCGGCGAGACATTGTCGGGCACCACCAACACTGCGTCGGGTACTTCGACCGGCAGCCGCGACGGCAGCTCGGGGACCAGCGGTCTCAACCACTATGACGCCCGGGTCACACTGGGGCTCGGCCTGGTCAGCGGGCGCGTGTGGAACGACATCGGTCCGGACAATACGATGTTCGGAGAAACCGGGTCGTACGACACCGGCCTCTCCGGAGTGACGGTCAGCGGCAGCTTTGCCGGCACAGGCGGCACGGTCACGGAAACCAACCTGACCGCCAGCGACGGCACCTATTTCATTCTGGCCCCCGACGGCAGCGTCACCCTTGCCCTGCCGTCTTCCGGCAGCGGCGGCTTGGCGTCGAACGAGACGCTTGTCTACAACGACGGCCATACGGTGACGTCACCCGCGGGTGTGACCGGCATCACCGAGAACAGCACGACCCCGGCGGCGAATGTCAATTTCTCCTATCAAACGCCGGACACTGCGCCGGTCATCGCCGGCTGGGGCAACAGCAGCGTTTCGGCCACGACGCCGGTCGATACCTATACAGAGGGCGGCAGTTCCGTGGTTCTCGGCTCCGGCGCGTCGGTCACCGATACGCAAATCGACGAGACGAGCCACGATTACGGCGCCAGCAAGCTGATCATCGAGCGCTACACCAGCAGCGGCACGGCTGCGCCGAACGCCAGCGATCGGTTCGTTGGAACCGGATCGGGCGCCAGCCAACTCGCCCTTACTGGGTCGACCGTTACCTACGGCGGAGTCACGGTGGGCACCTTCACCCAGTCCGGCGGCGTTCTGACCATCACCTTCGCCAGCGGCACCACCGCCGCAACCGTCAACAACGTGCTTGATGCCGTCGGCTACCAGGGCACCGACACCAACACGATCGGCGTCGATGTGAAGATCGGCGCCACGCTGAACGACCATAATACGTCCAATCTTCAGGGCACCGGCGGCAATATGACCAGCGCACCGGTATTTGTAGTGCTGAACGAAAATCCCGAGCCCGGCTCGGTGACCTATGTCGAACCCAACGATTCGTCCGCGAGCGGCGCTGCAATTTTGGTGGACGGAACCGTCAATGTCGTCAGCGGCGACAGCTTCGGCTCGGTATCGGTGCAGATCACTGGCGGTTACCAGAATGGCGAGGATATATTGACGGCGACCCCGCCGTCCGGATTTTCCAGCAGCTTCAACGCCACCACCGGCACCTTGACCTTGACCAACGCCGGGGCGAGCGCGGCGCAAATCCAGGCTGCGCTGAGCGCTGTGCAATATTATGACAACAGCGACACGCCGCACACGGCGGGCCGCACACTGACAGTTACGGTCAACGACACGACTACCGGTACCGCGCCGACGACGACGATTTCTCTCGGAGTGACGGCGGTCAACGACTCGCCGATCCTGAACACGGGCGTCACGGTTACGCTGGCAAACTCGACGGAGGACGTGACCGCCGCCCCGACTTCGGGCACGGTCGGCACGCTGGTGTCCAGCCTGGTCGGCATCGGCACCAATGTCACCGATCCGGATGGGGCAGGTGTCGCCAACGGCGGCACGGTCGCACCTGCACCTGGGATCGCGATCACCTCGATCAATACGACCTACGGCAACTGGTATTATTCGAACGACGGCGGAACGACCTGGACCGAGATGTCGGGCATCTCGGCTAGCAATGCCCTGCGCCTCACCGCGACGGCTGAGGTCTATTTCCAGCCGACTGTCGCGAACCTGAACGGCACGATCGCCAATGCGCTGACCTTCCGGGCCTGGGACCAGTTCGACAGCGGCGCGAGCGGCAGCTTCGTCAATCTGACCAGCATCGGCACATTGGGCAGTGGCGTTAACACTGCCGGCTCCTCCTATTCCTCGGCCCAGGACTCCCTGCCGGTGACGATTACGGCGGTGAACGATGCGCCGGTCGCCAGCGGCACGGCGACCTCGACGGGCGCGGCGACGGTGACTGCGCTGTTTACCAGCAATTTCGACGACAGCGCCGATGCCCAACCGACCTTGCCCGGCGGATCGACAGCCAACACGCTGGCCGGCATCGCGATTACTGGCGACACGGCGAACGTCTCGACCGAGGGCGTCTGGCAATATTCGACCAACGGCGGGACCAGTTGGACGACGATCACGTCGGGCAGCGTGAACTCAACCGGGGCTCTCATTCTGTCCAACACGGCGGAACTGCGCTTCAACCCGGTGGTCGGGTTCAGCGGCACACCGGGCGGTCTCTCGGTTCATCTGATCGACAGCTCCACCGGGAACGTCTCGACGACCGGCGTGACCGGTGCGGCTCTGGCGGGATCGACCTCGGTCTTCACCGGCATCGACATTGCGTCTCACGACGGTACGCCGACCCCGATCAGCACCGGCGCCGTGCCGCTCAGCATTACGCTCAGCGTTCCGACCCCGACCGTGACCTTCACCGACCCCAACGACACGGCGGCTTCGGGCAATTCGATCATCCTGGACGGGACTGCCACTCTGCCCAGCGCGACCTATACGTCGGCGACAATCCAGGTCACCGGCAATGCTCAGCCCTCCGAAGACGTACTCGTCTTCACCTCCAGTGGCGGCACCGGGAACATCATCGCGGCAGGCGGCACAGGCGGCACGGCTCTGACGCTGAGTTCTGCCGGCAACACCGCGACCGCGGCCCAATGGCAGGCGGCGATCGACGGAATCAAATATTACGANNACGGCGGCGCGGAACGTGACGGTCAGCGCGCTCGACACGACCGGGGAGAACACCACCGCAGCGATCGTAACCGTCAACGTGACGGCAGCCAACGATTCGCCGGTTCTGACGCCAAATTCGTCGATCCGGCTTGCCAACTCCACCCAAGATGACCTGACGGCGCCGTCCGGCGCGGTCGGTACTCTGGTGTCGTCGCTGGTGACAGGAAACGTCACCGATACCGACAACGCCAATCTTTCCAACACGACCACGGTACCGGCGGGTCAACTCGGCATCGCGATCAGTCAGGCCGACACGACGGAGGGCAATTGGTGGTACTCGACCGACAACGGCGCCCATTGGACTGAGTTCGCGTCGTCCGGCATGACCGCAATATCGGGCAGCAATGCACTCCATCTGTTCGCCGACGCTAATACCCGCGTCTATTTCCAACCCACGGTCGCAGGCGCCAACGGTGTGATCGCGACGGCACTGACCTATCACGCCTGGGATCAATTCGACACTTCGAGCAACCCGGCTGACAACGGCTTGCTGTCCGCACTGCCGACCGACAGCGCATTTGGTACAGGTATAAATACCAATGCGTCCGCCTATTCGTCCGCCGTCCAAGTTCTGCCCGTCGTTATCGATGCGGTGGGCGGCGCGACCTATGTCGAGCCGAATGGGCCCAATGCACCGTCATCTGCGGTTGTCGTCGACAACTCGGCCGTCCTGACCGCAACCGCCGACACCTTTACCTCCGCCACGGTAACGATCAGCAATGTCCAGACCGAAGATCAACTTGTCTTCACACCCAATGCCGGCACGGGAACCATCACCGCCGGCAGTTTCTCCGGCGGAGAATTGACGCTGACGGCAACTGGCGGCGCCACCGCGGCCCAGTTCCAGGCAGCGTTGCGCGCGGTCACATATTACGACAGCAGCGACACGCCGATCACCACTGCGCGCGATTTTTCCCTGACCGCGCACGACAGCACGGCAGGCGCCGATGTGGCGGTCGCCAGCGGAACCATCACGGTGATCGCCGCGAACGATTCGCCGATCCTGAACGATCTTTCGGTGTCGATTGCCAACGCGACCGAGAATGCCGGTGTGCCGACGGGCGTGGTGGGAACGCTGGTTTCGGCTCTGACCGGGGGCGGCAACGTCACCGACACGGACGGCGCCAATGCACACGACGCCAGCACGCCAGGTACGCTCGGCATCGCGATCACCAGTGCCGATACGACCGAAGGTACCTGGTATTATACGACAAACGGGGGCACGACCTGGACAGCCTTCGCGAGTGCGAGCATGACCGCAATCTCGCCGACCAACGCACTTCATTTGATCGCGGACGCGAATACCCGCATCTATTTCCAGCCGACGGTGGCCAACGCGAACGGTCAGATCGACAACGCTCTGACATTCCGCGGCTGGGACCAGTTCGATGGGGCCGCCAACGGTTCATTGTCTGCACTGCCGACCGACAGTAGTTTCGGAACGGGGGTCAACACAAACGCTTCTGCCTATTCGTCGGCGACGGAAACATTGCCGCTTCATATCAATACGGTGGGTGGGGCGACTTTCACCGATCCGAACGATACCGCCGCGATCGGCGCCGAGGTACCGGCGGACGGCGTACTTGTCCTGTCCAGCACCGACATATTCTCGTCCGCGACGGTGACGATCGCCGGCGCCAATCCGGAAGATCACCTGACATTCACGCCCTCGGCAGCGACCGGCGACATCGCGCTTGGAAGCTATAGCGGCGGTGTCCTGACTCTGACATCCGCGGGCGGTGCGACCGCGGCGCAGATTCAAGCGGCGCTGCGGTCGGTGCAATATTACGACAGCAGCGATACGCCGATAACCAGCGCGCGAAGCCTGACCGTCTCGGTTACCGACAGCACGACAAGCACGACCAGAACGCTGGCTACGCCGACGATTACAGTGGTTGCGGCGAACGATTCGCCGATCCTGAACGATCTGGCGGTTTCGCTGACCACTACTACGGAAGACAACGGCACTCCGGTCGGCGCGGTCGGGACGCTGGTTTCGGCGCTGACCGGCGGCGGCAATGTCACCGACACCGATGGCGCCAATGCCCATGACGGAAGCACGCCGGGTCTCGTTGGTATCGCCATAGAGGCAGCCGATACGACTGAAGGCACCTGGTATTACTCCACCAATGGCGGAACGACCTGGACTGCCTTTGCGGGTTCGGGCCTACCGGCCATTTCTTCGGCCAACGCGCTGCATCTGGTTGCCGACGCCAATACGCGAATCTATTTCCAGCCGACACCGGATTGGAACGGCCAAGTCAACAATGGCCTGACTTTCCGGGGTTGGGACCAGTTCGACGGTGCGGCCAACGGATCGCTTTCGGCTCTGCCCGGCGACAGCGCCTTGGGCACCGGCGTCAATACGAATGCCTCGGCTTATTCGGCTGCGATCCAGACATTGCCGATAGTGGGCATTGCCATTAACGACGCGCCGATTGCGAGCGGCAGTGCGACTTTGACCGCGACGACTGAGGATACCACGAGCCCGCCCGGGGATACGGTAGCGCATCTGTTCGGCGGCAGTTTCAACGACAGCGCCGATCAGCAGCAGACGTCCTCCAACCCGACGGGTTCCGTCGCCAATACGCTGGCCGGGATCGCGATTACCGGGAACGCTTCGACTGCAGGCCAGGGCGTTTGGCAATATTCGACGGACGGCGGTACGACATTCGTCACGATTCCGACGACCGGCCTTGGCGACAGCAGCGCGATCATATTGCCGGCTTCGGCCGAGTTGCGCTTTGTGCCGGTGGCGGACTTCAACGGCGTTCCAGGCGGCCTGACGACGCGCCTGATCGACAGCTCGACCAGCATCGTCACAGGCTCCACGACAGGTCTGGCCCTATCGACCGGCAGCACGGCCTTTACCGGCGTCGATGTGTCGGGGACCCATAACGATGGCTCGACCGCGGTCAGCGCAGCCACGGTTGCGTTGAACACATCTGTGATCGCGGTCAACGACGCGCCGATCGCAAGCGGAAGCGCGACCCTGGCCGCAACGACCGAAGACGCGACCGGTCCGTCCGGTGCGACGGTCACTTCATTGCTTGCGCAAACGACGGTCAATTATTCGGATACCGCAGATACGGTGACAACTGCTGTCTCGGGCGGTTCGGTCGGCACGCCACCCGCCGCCATTGCGATCACCGGCAATGCGGCGACATCGGATCAGGGCGTCTACCAATATTCCACCGATAACGGCGCGCACTGGACTACCATTCCCGCGACAGGCCTCGGCAGCACGAATGCGATCGTCATTCCGGTCAGCGCCGAGTTGCGCTTCGTTCCGGTGGCGGACTTCAACGGCGTACCGGGCCAACTGACTGCCCATATCTCGGACGGCACCGCACTGCCCGCAACTGGGCCGGAAGATATCAGCGCGGCCATCGGCGGAACCGGTGGCTTCTCCGCCGGCACCATCATGATCGGTACATCGGTGACTGCCGTTAACGACGCGCCGATTGCGAGTGGCAGTGCGACTTTGACCGCGACGTCTGAGGATACCACGAGCCCGCCCGGGGATACGGTGGCGCACCTGTTCGGCGGCAATTTCAAAGACAGCGCCGATCAGCAGCAGACGTCCGCCAACCCGACCGGTTCTGTCGCCAACACGCTGGCCGGGATCGCGATCACCGGGAACGCTTCGACGGCGGGCCAGGGCGTTTGGCAATATTCGACGGACGGCGGTACGACATTCGTCACGATTCCGACGACCGGCCTTGGCGACAGCAGCGCGATCATATTGCCGGCTTCGGCCGAGTTGCGCTTTGTACCGGTGGCGGACTTCAACGGCGTTCCAGGCGGCCTGACGACGCGTCTGATCGACAGCTCGACCAGCATCGTCACAGGCTCCACGACAGGCTTGGCCCTATCGACCGGCAGCACGGCCTTTACCGGCGTCGATGTGTCGGGGACCCATAACGATGGCTCGACCGCGGTCAGCGCAGCCACGGTTGCGTTGAACATATCGGTGGTCGCGGTTAACGATGCGCCGATCGCGAGCGGAAGCGCGACCCTGGCGCCGACGACGGAGGACACGCTAAACCCGCCCGGCGATACGATTTCCGACCTGTTCGGCGCCAATTTCAACGACAGCGCCGATCAGCAGCAAAGCGCATCCAACCCAACGGGTTCGGTCGCCAACACTTTGGCAGGCATCGCCGTTACGGGCAACGCGGCAACACCGACGCAGGGCTTTTATCAATATTCGACGGATAATGGCGCGCACTGGACCAGCATCCCGGCCAGCGGCTTGGGCGACGGGAATGCCATCATCCTTCCGGCATCCGCAGAGCTGCGCTTCCTGCCTGCAGTGGGTTACAATGGGACGCCGGGCGCTTTGACCACACGCTTAATCGATACGTCTTCGGGCGCTTTGACCGGGTCGGAAACAGGCGTGAGTCTGTCCGCTGTCGGCGGGATAACGCCCTATAGCGCCGACAATGTTCTGCTCACGACCCGCGTAGTCGAAAGCGGCGGGATCCCGATCCTGACGCCGACACCGCCGCCGTCGATCTTTAGCACGTCGATGATGACCGACGAGAGCGAAGCGACTGCGAAGCAATATCCTGACGATCTGACGACACAGGGTGGCGAGGGCAGGGCCTTCACCGACGACCTGCAATCTCGGCCGATCATCCCGCAAGTTTCGCTGATCGGTTCGGTGGGCAACAAGTTCGTAATCGCCGAACAGCAATCGATCATTTCCGTACCATCGAACCTGTTCGAAGACAGCTACCCGGGTGCCCAGCTCGAATTTGAGGCACGTAGTCCGGACGGCGGTTCGTTGCCCAGTTGGCTCGAATTCGATGCCCGCAACCTGACCTTCTCCGGAACGCCGCCGGCGACGTCTCACGGCGCGGTCGATGTTCTGATCGTCGCCCGCGACCAGTTCGGGCACGAAGCCACGGCCAGCTTCCGGATTCTTGTCGGACGCGACGACAAGGCTCTCCAGGATCTGATGGCGCCGCCGAAGAAGGGCACCACGAGCGATGGGGCGTCACTGGTGGTGCCAGCTGCACCTGCCACCAACGGGAACTCGGCTTCGCCCCATCGCGGTCAGAAATCGACCGCTCGGGAAACGCGTCATGCAGATGCTGGGAACGATGCACCCGATGGTACGGTCGATGGGCTATTCGGGTCTCTTACAGGCCATTCGGCCGGCAACCGCCAGCTTGGTCGCACCGCCTTCTCGGCTCAGTTGCGCGATGCCGGCGCGATGGGCCGCCTGTCACAAGCTCGACATCTGCTGGAGGCGATCGCCAAGATCGACCCGGTAAAACCTGCTGCTTGATCGAATTATAACGCCACCGCTTAAAGAGAAATTCATACTATGAAGCAGATATCTGGTTTTGGAGCCGATCGCCCACCTGTGCTGGGACTTCGGTCGCGCCGTGCAGCCGGATTGGCGCGGAACGCGGGCCTCGCCGCATTGTCGGCGGTGTTGTTGGCAAGCTGCGCGATGAAGCCCGAACCCATCAGTCAGCAGGAACATTTCAAGCGGGCCTGGGACGATTATAAGACGCTCTACGCGGCATATAAGCCGATCCAGGGCCCGATGACTCTGCCCGACGCGATCGCTAGGGCCTTGAAATATAATTACGACGCAGAGCTGTCGAAGATCGAAGTGTCGCTGCAGGACAAACAGCTCGACCTTGCGCTGACCCAGATGCTTCCCCGTTTGGCCGCGACGGCGGGCTACAACTATCGCAATAACGACAATGCTGCCGAGAGCGTTTCTGAGATCACCAAGAAGCAGTCGCTGGAATATTCCTTTTCGGAGGAACCGACGCACGGCACCGCCGGGTTGGAATTGTCCTGGAATATCCTCGATTTCGGGGTCAGCTATTTCCAGGCCAAACAACAGGGCTATCGCACCTTCGTCGCGGTCGAACGGCGGCGCAAGGTTATCGACGGCATCGTCAAGGGCGTCCAGGAGGCCTATTGGAAAGCCGCTGCCGCCGACCGGCTGTTGCCGCGCGTCACACCGCTCCTGGCCGAGGCGCAACACATTCTCGACGCCTCTCGCGAGGCGAACAGCAAAAAGCTCGAGCCTGCCCTTCAGGCGCTGGATTTCCAGCAAGGCATGCTTCAGGTCATCGGTCAGTTGAAACATATCCAGACCGACCTTAACTCGGCCAAGATTCAGCTTGCGTCCTTGGTCAATGTTCCCAACGACGCGCCGATCCAGTTTCCCGCCATGAGCGTGTCGATCAAGCCGCCCACTGGTCCCATCGATCCGCGCAACTTGGAATCACTGGGTCTGGCGATGCGCCCTGAGCTGCGAGAGGAGGCCTATCAGGAGAAAATCGACAAGCAGGACGTCTATAAGGAAATGATCAAGATGATGCCGGGCGTCGGCCTGCTGGGCAGCATCAACTATGACAGCAACCGCTATCTCTTTAATCCAAGCTGGGGACAGCTCGGTGTTCAGGCGTCGTTCAACCTGGTCAATTTGATCGAAGGGCCTAAGGCCATTGAGGCGGCGGAAACGTCGGTCGAGGTTGCCCATGCTCGCCGGCTCGCACTCAGCGTCGCGGTGCTGACCCAGGTCAACCTCAGCTATCAGGAATATCTGACTTCGCTGGAAGACTACGATAATTCCAGACAGGTCGACGAAGTGCAGCAGCAAATTCGCGTGGCTTCGAAGAATATTTCCGCCGCCAACGCCCAGTCCGAGGCCGATCGCGTACGACGCGAACTGGCATCGATGGTATCTGAACTGGCTTATGACCGCTCGGTCGCGCAGGTTCACACTGCGCTGGTCAATCTTTACACAGCTGTCGGCGTCGATCTGGTTTCTCCGACCGTGCAAACCGATGACCTAGCGACCCTCAGTCAACATGTCGCCTCCGCCATCGCCGGGTGGGAGGCGGGAGAGATGCCAAAGACCGACCTTCCCGTCGCGCTTGAAACCGGGCCCGGCGACAAAGGCCAATCGCCGCTGGCTCTGGCCTCGTCCGGAGGCGTCGTGCGGAAGGCCGAATGATATTGCAGGGTCTTCGCAATCCCATCGGGATAGGGGCTGTCATATTTGCGGCTTCGGCCGCTTCGCACCTGGCTATTGGTGCGCCTGACGAACAGAGCAATCGTGAGATTCGCGTGCAGGTGGTCGCCGAGACCAGCGCTACGATCGGTGCGCCGATGGCGGGGCGTCTCGTTCAGTTTCCGTTGCACGACGGCGAGCGCTTCAAGCAAGGCGACGTCTTGGCGAAGTTCTTCTGTGCTGAAAAGGACGGTGCGCTCGGTCATGCCAAAGCATTGCTGGAGGGACGCCGTCGGATTTTCGAGAGCAAACAGGCTCTCCACAATCTTGGGTCGTCGAGCGAGGTCGAATATAAGGTCGCCGAGGCGGAAGCTGCGGAAGCCGCGGCAGACGTAACGGCCGCGCAGGCGGCCACCGACAGCTGTACCGTCACGGCCCCCTTCACCGGGCGTGTCGCCGCAACCTTCACCCATAATTTCCAGTTCCTGGGCACCGGCGCGCCCTTGATTGAAATTTTGAGCGACAAAGACCTGGAGCTGGAACTGATATTGCCGTCGCAGTGGCTGGCTTGGCTGAAACCGGGTACGCCGTTTCAGGTGACGGTGGACGAGACCGGCAAAACATATGCGGCGAAACTGACGCGGCTGTCCGGCAAAGTCGACGCGGTCAGCCGTTCGATCAAGGTTTACGGTCATATCGACCAGCCCGACGATACGCTCTTGCCCGGTATGAGCGGTCAAGCCCGATTTACTCCGCCCGCCGGCGAGGGCGCAGCCGCGGCCAAGTGATGAACAGTCCACCGCTAAACTATCAATTGCTGCGGTTGAGTGCGCTGTTGCAGCTTGAGCAGCGGGCTCGCGCCGCAACTCGTGCCGAACTCAAGTTTCTGATCGTCAACGATACTGCGACGGTTGTGTCTTATCAGCAGGCGGTGCTGTGGCAGAGCGATGCAGCCGGTGCGGGTTCGTTTACGCTGTCCGGCGTTGCCGTGGCCGATGACGGCGGGCCCTATCGCATCTGGCTCGACCAGGTCATTGCAGCGATCACCCGCGGCGCCGATGCAAACCGGCTTCATATCGTAACCGCCCGAGAACTCGGCGGGGTGCCGAATGCAGAATGGGAAGAGTGGTTCCCGCCTCAGGCCCTGTGGTGTCCTTTGGTCAGGGGCGATGGCAAGCTTCTTGGCGGAATGCTGTTCGGGCGCGCAGATCCCTGGGGCGACGGCGACCAACAGCTTATCGAAACGCTTGGCGGCGGCTACGCGCAATGCCTTGTCCTGGCTGACCAAGTGTTCCGGCGCCGGCTGGGTCCGGCTGCTCTGCGCCGGCCGAAAGTGCTGATCGGCATCGCGTTGGCTGTCCTTCTACTGGCCCTATTGCCTGTCAGGGAATCGGTACTCGCACCGGCGGAAATTGCGGCGGCAAATCCTGCGCCTGTAAGGTCCCCTTTCGAAGGGGTCGTCTATGCTCTTCATGTCGCGCCGAACGATCCTGTCCATGCCGGCCAGCAACTCGTGTCGCTCGACAAGACTGAGCTTCAGACCAAACTTGCGGTCACCCAGAAGGCGCTCGATATGGCGGCCGAGGAATATGCCGGCACATCGCAGGAAGCGATGGACGATCCCAAGGCCAAGAGTCGGCTGGCGATCCTGCAGAGCAAGGTCGATCAGCAGAAGGCCGAATTGGCCTACGACCGGGAAATGCTCGACCGCGCAGATGTGACGGCTCCCGCCGACGGCATCGCTGTTTTCGACGACAGCAACGAGTGGGCGGGAAAGCCGGTCGCGCTCGGCGAGCGCATCATGCTCGTCGCCTCGCCGACAGATACGGAACTTGAGATCCAGGTCCCGGCGTCAGAGGTTGTGACCTTCGAACCCGGGTCGAAGGTCGCCTTCTTCAGCAATTTGGCTCCGGACCGACCTGCCCGCGGAAAGCTGGTGTTCGCAAGCTATTCCAGTTCGGTCACCGCAGAGGGCGTTCTGTCCTATGCCTTCCGGGCCAAACTCGACCCGGGCGAACCGGCGCTTCGCCTTGGGCTGAAAGGGACTGCCAAAATATACGGCCCGCGTCGTTCGCTCATCCTTTGGGTGCTGCGCCGGCCGATCGCAGCTATTCGCAAAACGCTGTCGCTGTGACCGATTTTGCACTGGACGCCGTTTCTTCTGGCGTGGAGGCGCCGGCCGGCGGGCCGCCCTCCGGTCCGGTCTCACTCCCGCCGCTTCGGGAGGATCTGAAGCTTCTGCCCGGCGCACCGGCTTCTGACGGTAGTCCGACATGGACCCTGCACGATCCCGCACGACACCGGTTTATCCGCATCGGCTGGCTGGAGTTCGAGATATTGGCGCGATGGGGGCTGCGGACGAGCGCCGCCGTCGCCCAGTCCATTTCGGCAGAAACGACCATTCGCGCATCAGAGGCCGATGTTCTTGAGTTTCTGCGTTTCGCCTATCTGGCCGGATTGACCGTACCGATCGGCGATGCCGGCCTGAAGCGCTTGGTCGATGAGGCGTCGGGACAACGGCTTTCCGCTTCGGGCTGGCTGCTTAAGAACTATCTGTTTTTTCGTATCCGCCTTCTCAACCCCGACCGCGCGCTCGGTGACATCTTGCCGTTTGTCAGATGGGCTCTGACGCCGAATTTCGCGATGATATTGGCAGCCTTTGCCTTGCTCGGCTTCTACCTAATCAGTCGCCAATGGCAGGCCTATACGCACAGCTTCCTCCATTTATTCACGCTGGAGGGTGCTTTCCTGGTGGCGATTGCGCTCGGCCTCGCCAAGGTCGTTCACGAGTTCGGGCACGGGTTGATGAGCAAGCGCTTCGGTGCGCGCGTGCCCGGTATGGGCATTGCCCTTCTGGTTCTGCTTCCGGTCTTGTGGACCGACACGACCGACGCCTGGCGCCTTACCGACCGCCGCAAACGCTTCCTGATCGATGCGTCGGGAATGCTTGCAGAAATTACGCTTGCCGTATTCGCATCTCTTGCCTGGTCGGTCCTGCCTGACGGACCGGTCAGAACCGCGGCGTTCCTGTTGTCCAGTTCGACCTGGGTTTTGACCGTTTTGGTTAATGTAAACCCGCTGATGCGTTTCGACGGCTATTTCCTGCTGTCGGACTGGCTTGACGTACCCAACCTACAGGAGCGCGGTTTCGCCATCGGGCGGTGGTGGATTCGCGAGACATTATTCAAACTGGGCGATCCGCCTCCTGAGCGTTTTTCGCCCCATAAGCAGCATATTCTGATCGTCTACTCGATTTCGGCGATGATCTATCGGTTTTCGCTTTTCCTCGGGATCGCGCTGGTCGTCTATCACATGACTTTCAAGGCGCTGGGTCTGTTTCTCATGGCGGTCGAAATCTGGTGGTTTATCGCCCGCCCGATCCTTCGCGAGATTGCTGGGTGGCGTCGCCGTCTATCGGCGGAGCATCTCAGCAAGCGCGCGAAGCTCACCTTCGGGTTGATCGCGTTCGCGGCCTTGCTGCTCATCATACCCTGGCGGCGTGACCTGACCGCGCCTGCGTTGCTCAGGGCAGAGCATCAGACCATTTTATATGCTGCCGAGCCGGGGCGATTGACCAAACTTTCGCATGACGGCGACCGCATTGAGCAGGGCGAGGCTGTTTTTGCACTCCAGGCCCCCTCGCTTACGTTTCACCGGGCGACTGCCGCCGCGATACTTGCCGGGGTTGAGGCGCGAATGAAGGGTGTCTCCTTCGATCCGGAACAGGCATCGACCGTCGAGGTGGGTTACCAGGAATTGCAGGGCGCGGTCGCCGAATTGGCTCAGATCGACGCCGAGGAAGCCCAGTTGATTGTACGGGCGCCCTTTTCAGGGGTTGTCACCGATATTCCGCCGTCTTTGCGCTTGGACGAATGGTTGCCGCGCCGCGAGGCGCTGGGCATGTTGATTGATCCGTCGCATCAGATCGTCGAAGCCTATATCGCCGAGGCGGATCTCGCCCGGGTTCATCCCGGCGCCGAGGCGACATTTTATCCGGAAAACGGCGATCCGTCTGTCCGGCTCAAGGTCTCCAGTGTTAGCGCGGCGCCCGTGCGCACGCTGGATGCTTTGGATATGGCGTCTGTCTATGGCGGCGGCGTCGCGGTGCGCAAAGATTCCACCGGCAAACTGGTGCCGGAAACCGCCATCTATCACGCTCTCCTTACCCCGTTCGACCCGGGGAAACCGATTTCGGTGCGCCTGCGCGGCGCAGTGGCGATTACTGCCGATAGCGCCAGCCTGCTGGAGCGAGTCTATCATCGCACGATTGCGCTATTCGTCCGCGAGGGCGGTTTCTGACGATCCTTTCTGGCGCCATCTCGCGCAAATATCTCGTTTTTGCCGCTTCCAGGCGCTATGCTCTCTTCTGCGAGGCATTGCATAAGAAGGCCGGGAACCCGGTCCAGGGAGGATGGCATGCTGCGAAAGACACGGTCCGGTCCTGGCTTAGACTGCTCGGCGGAAGAGTGGGAGGCTCGGGTCGAACTGGCCTGCGCTTACCGCCTGTTCGATCATTTCGGCTGGCACAGCCTCATCTATAACCACATTACACTGCGCATTCCGGGGCCGGAACGACATTTCCTGATCAATCCGTTCGGGCTGATGTACCGCGAGGTAACTGCCTCGAATCTCATTAAGATCGACCTCGACGGTAATAAGCTGTCACCCTCGCCGTGGGAAGTGTGGGAGGCGGGCTTTGTCGTGCACTCCGCAGTTCATCGCGTTCGTGAGGATGTCAGGTGCGTAATGCATACTCATACGGTTGCTGGCATCGCTGTCGCGAGTCAGGCCGAGGGGCTGCTCCCGCTCGACCTCACGTCTTTGCTGTTTACCAACCGTATTGCCTATCACGACCTTGAGGGCATCACGACCGACCGGGCGGAATGCGCGCGGATCGCCGCTGACCTTGGGAACAAGAGCGTGATGATTCTGCGCAACCACGGGCTGTTGACCTGCGGCCCGACGGTCGCCGACGCCTTTCAGGAAATGTATCAGTTGGAACAGGCTTGCCGGGTTCAGCTTGCGGCGCAATCGAGCGGGGCTAACCTCAACTTTCCGTCCGCCGAAGTCGCGCAAAAAACCGCAGTCCGGGGAGACGTTGGACGCGACAGCGCGATGGCAAAGCTGAACGCGCTGCAGTGGGCGGCGATGCGCCGCTGGATGGAAGAAACCGACCCCGGCTTTATGAACTGACGATGAGGATCGATCGGGCGCTCAACATCGCCGAATTGCGGCGGCAAGCTGCGCGGCGTTTGCCCAAAGCCGTCTTCGATTATATCGAAGGGGGCGCCGAGGACGAGATCGGGATCGACGAAAATATCAACGCATTCGCTCGCCGCAAGCTCCTCCCCAAATTCTTCACGCCATGCGCCGATATCAATTTGACGACCGAACTTTTCGGCAAAAGCTACGCCACCCCATTCGGCATCGCGCCGACCGGCTTGGCGGGATTGTTCCGGCCGGGCGGCGATTTGATGCTGGCGGATGCGGCGTTGGCAGAGAACATTCCTTATGTGATGTCGGGTACCTGCAATGCCGCTATCGAGGATTTGTCGCAGGACGCTGCACGCAATGCCTGGTATCAGCTCTATACCGGGCGGGACAAAAAGATCGACGAAGATATCGTCAGGCGCGCTGCTGACGCCGGGATCGAGACGCTGGTACTGACCGTCGATTCCGAGGTGCGGACAAAGCGGGAGAGGGATCTGCGCAATGGTTTCAGCGGCGCCGGCCTCAAGCCTTTGCCGCTTTTGGAAGCCCTGCGGCATCCGGCGTGGCTGACCAGCTATCTTTTGACCGGCGGTCGCCCGCGCTTTGGCAATTTCGCCCCCTATGCTGCCGATCCCAGCGATGTCGTTTCAGTTTGGAACTTCATGATCGGGCACATTCCGGGCAATCCGGAATGGGAAGATCTCGATCGCTTTCGCCGGATATGGAAGGGCAAGCTGGTGGTCAAAGGCATATTGCATCCTGATGATGCTGTGCGCTGTGTGGAAAGCGGCGCCGACGGCATCATCGTGTCCAATCACGGCGGCAGGCAGTTGGATAGGGCGCCCGCTTCGGTCGATATCTTCCCATTCGTCCGTGCCGCGGTCGACGGCCGGGCGAAGGTCATGCTGGATAGCGGCGTCAGGCGTGGGTCCGACATAGCGACTGCACTTTGCCTCGGTGCTGATTTTGTGTTTGTGGGTCGCGCCACGCTATATGGATTGGCTGCCGGCGGTGTTCCGGGGATCCGCAGGGCTGTTGCGATCCTGCGTCAGGAATTGGAAACCGTCGGACGGCATATCGGTTGCGGCTGTGTTTCGGATTTCGGATCAGGGCATTTGATGCCGTCTTTTGTCGTTCCTGCCGGTTGAAGATATGACTGTCAGTGCCGCGATAGGTTGTCACGTGACTGGAGATACGAGATGGCATTCGCTAGGTATAATTTTGCGCAAATCCGCTGATTTGCTATCTAACCTGAAGGATTTTTCAGTGGCGGTTTTGCGCCGCCGATCACCGAATCTGACAATGGCGGAGAAAAATATTACGATGCCGAGTCAGGACCCGATCTGCTACAGAAAGTTGGCGCACAACTAGCTGCGCCTGAGAAAGAACGCGATTTCATGTCTTCGTTACCCGGCCACGCGCGTACCGCATTTTCACAAGTGGCCATAACCGGTGTCGCCGGGCGTTTGCCGGGTGCGAATAATGAGAGCGAATTCTGGCGCTTGCTGGAAGAGGGCCGCTGTGCTGTTGGCGCGTTGCCCGAAGGGCGCTGGCGCCCTGAACGATTTTTTCATCCGCGCACCAGTGAGCCTGGCTTCAGTTATTCATTTGCCGGCGGATACATAGACGACCCTTTGGGGTTTGACCCGACTGTTTTCGGCATATCCCCGCGTGAGGCAGGAGAAATGGACCCCCAGCAGCGCCTGCTGCTTGAGGTCGTCTGGGGTGCTTTGGAGGATGCCGGCCTGCCGCCCAGCGCCATCGCCGGCACCAATGTGGGCGTCTATGTCGGCGCGTCCAGCCTCGATTACGGTAACTTGCACACAACCGATCCTGCCGCGATCGAAAGTCATTTCATGACGGGCAATACTCTGTCCGTCCTCTCAAACCGGATTTCCTATATCTACGATCTGCGCGGTCCCAGTTTCACCGTCGATACCGCCTGTTCCTCTTCACTGGTTGCCTTCGCCGAAGCACAGGCCGCGATCTCATCCGGTCGTATCGACATGGCCATCGTCGCTGGCGTCAATCTTCTATTGTCGCCGACTTCCTTCATTGGATTCTCGCGCGCCTCCATGCTGTCCCCGACCGGACTCTGCCGGCCTTTTTCGGCCCAGGGCGACGGCTATGTCCGTGCCGAAGGCGCGGTTGCCATGGTTCTATCACGCCTTTCGATTGCGATGGAGCGCGGCTATCCGATCCGTTCCGTGGCTTTGGCCTCGGGCATCAATTCCGACGGTCGGACCAACGGCATCTCCCTGCCGTCGGTCGATGGGCAGCGCGAGTTGCTGGACCGGCTCTATGGCGACGGCGCAATCGATCCGCGCCGCCTCGCTTTTGTCGAGGCGCACGGCACCGGAACACGGGTTGGCGATCCTGCGGAGGCGACGGCAATCGGCGAGGCGCTGGGTCGGCCGCGCGATACGGTACTCCCGATCGGCTCGGTGAAATCGAATATAGGACATCTGGAGCCGGCCTCGGGCCTTGCCGGCATGTACAAGGCGATTCTCGCTTTGGAACATCGCCGTCTGCCGCGGTCTCTCCATTCCGAAGAGATCAATCCGGCGATCGATTTTACAGATCTGAATTTGGCGCTGGCGACGGAAGAGGTAATTCTGCCTCAGACGGGAACCTGGCTGGCCGGCATTTCATCTTTCGGTTTTGGCGGTACGAATGCCCATGTGGTCATTCGCCAACCCGAACCATCCGAACTTCCGGTAAAGCGTACCAATGGGTCGGCCGGTCGGCCGGCTGAGGTTCTGGTTTTGTCGGCCCATTCCCGACCGGCGTTGAATGCAACAGCCAATGCCTATGCCGATATCATTTCGGCCGGTGCAGATGGGCCTCATCTCGCGACGGCTATCGCCTGGCAGCGGGACCTGTCCACCCATCGCCTTGCTGTGCCGCTCGATGACCCGGCGCGCACCGTGGCGGCACTGCGCAACTTTGCCGAGACCGGCAATATCGCCGGCGGTGTGGTGGGCGTGGCCCCCTCCAGCGCACCGAAAGTCTGTTTCGTCTATTCCGGAAACGGCTCGCAATGGGCGGGCATGGGCCGCACCGCATTCGCCCGCAACGAAATTTTCCGCGGCCGTTTCTTGGCGATCGATGAGATTTTCAGCAGACTGGCCGACTGGTCTTTGGTCGATGCACTGCACGATCCCGACCTCGCCGCCCGCCTCAAACTGACCCGGGTCGCTCAGCCTCTTCTCTTTGCTGTGCAATCGGCCTTGTCGGCCAGCCTCGCCGCCTGGGGTCTTAAACCGGATATGGTGCTGGGCCACAGCGTCGGTGAAGTCGCTGCCGCGGAAGTCTCCGGGGCAATCAGCCTGGCTGAGGCCGTCCACGTCATATTCCATCGCAGCGAACACCAGGAACGCGTGCAGGGCCTGGGCACCATGGCGGTTGCCAGCATTCCAGCCGGCGATGCAGAATCCGTACTCGGCAGCAGCGGCCATTTTGGGCTCGAAATCGCTGCGATCAACAGTCCGACCTCGGTGACAATCTCAGGTCCCGAAGACGTTGTACGGGGATTTTCCCAGACTGCCCGCAAGCGCCGCATCGCTGTTCGCGTGCTCGATCTCGCCTATCCGTTCCACTCGGCGATCCTGGAGCCGTTGCGGTTGCCGTTGCTGGAATCGCTGGGCGATTTCACACCGCAGGGCACCGACATTCCCTACGTCTCGACCGTCACCGGCACGGTGATCGCCGGTACAATGCTGGACAGCGAATATTGGTGGCGCAATGTGCGCGAGCCGGTCCGGTTCCGCGATGCGGTCGAAGCTGCCGCTCAACAGGGCGCAGGGCTGTTCATCGAAATCGGGCCGCGGCCAATTTTGGCCGCCAATATTACCGACACGCTGCGCGAAGCCGGCTTCGACGGCGCAATGATGCCCAGCCTCATCGAGAAGGAAGACCCGGCCGCTACCGGCGATCCGCTGGCGATCATAGCCGCACGGGCACTCGTATTCGGTGGAACGCTGGATACCGATGCCTTCTTCGGTCACAGGCCGGCCGGGCGGACCAAGCTACCGCCCTATGCCTGGCAGAAAAAATCCTTCCATCAGCCCCAGACCACGGAACTGCTGGATATTTTTGGAAACACGCCGCGCCATCCCCTGATCGGGGCAAGGCTGTCTTCTGGTGCGCCGGAATGGCGAAACCTGATAGACGCAACTGTCGTTCCTTATTTGTGGGACCATCGGATCGACGATGAAATCGTCGTGCCGGGATCCGCTTTTGCCGAGATGGCGCTGGCCGTCGCTCGTGAAATTTTTCCAGAAGGGCCGATCGGTCTCGAAGATTTCGACCTGATGCAGTGGCTTCCGCTGCGGCCCGACGCGATGCGCGAACTGTCGGTGCGTCTCTATGGTGATACGCATGTCGTAGAGATTTGGAGCCGCCCGCGTCTTGGTGCCGACGAATGGACGTTGCACGCTCGCGGACGGATCAGCCGCGTCGCATCGCCCGTTCCGGCATTTATTCCCAAACAGGATCTGCCTCATCACATGACGGCAGAGCAGGTCTACGAGAGCGCGAGCAATGCCGGTGTCGATTACGGTCCGTCCTTTCGCCGTGTGATTCGCGCCGAACGGAGCGAGACGTTGATTGAGATCGAGTTGTCGCCGGTCGAAGAAATGGCCGGTCTGGCAAGCCGCAAGCAGATTTTGCATCCCATTGCGCTGGACTCGGCGTTCCACGCGATGTTCGAGAAGATCAAGCTTCGCGCGGACGAGCGCTACGCTTTCTTGCCGGTGCGCTTTGCCGGGCTGCGGGTCGACCGCGACGGCGCAATTCCTGCCAGGGCGCGTGTCGCAGTGGATCGAGAGACCGATCATTCGCTCTCGATTTCAGTGGCGCTCTATGACGCCGATGGGGAGTTTATCGCCGGTTTGACCGGCGGGTTGTTCCGCGCCGTCACGCTCGACCGCCGTAAACAATCCAGTGTCTTCTTCCACCAGGAACAAATACGGCTGTCGCGTGACAGCGGCGAAGAGGATGCGCGGGCGGTCGCGGTTACAGCGTTGAAAGACTCGATGCCTGAGACTCGGCCCGAATCCTGGCTGGTTCTCGAAGCTTTTGCCCGTTCCCTCGCTTACGACAAGCTGCGGGCAGTATTCGGCGATGACCCGGTCATGCCGGAATCAGTGTCGACCTGCGAAAAGATGGCCGATGAGGCATTGCCGCAGGTTCTGAATCTATTCGATCATTTGCTGGCAGCCGGACTTGCATCAGAGACTCCGGCTGGATGGGTGCTGGCCGACGAAAGCGGCCTTCCCGGCCCGGCGGAGATTCTTGAGACATTCGTCGCCGAATACTCCGGCGCAACTGCAGAGATCGTTCTTGCCGCCCAGGCCTTGGCCGGATTGGAACAGGCGATCGCAACCGGTCGATCGGCTGAAATTCGCACCACGATTCTGGAGCAATTTGAAAGCAGCTCGATTCTCTTCGCACCGATACTGTCCGGGGCACTCGTATTAAGTCGGACGCTACAGGCGCGCGTCGCGCCGGATCCGCTGCGCATCTTGGTTGCCGAACCGTCTTGCCTTGGTTTGCTGCGCACATTGGCGCCGCTGGTTCGGGATGGACGGGCAACCGTCACCGTTATCGGGACAGATGCAAAGAGACTGCATCATACTGCGGCGCGTCACGGGCATGAAGGGTTCACGTTTCTTGATATTGGCGCCGACGACGACGCTGTCGAGAAATCCGCTTTCGACTTGGCAATGGGCGTTGCCTTCGGTCCGGTTTTCGGTGGCGATGTCGCGCTCGGCAGGGCCATTTCCCAGCGCATGTCACCGGGCGGGCTGATCGCCGTTCTTCAGCCGCCCGATAACGCCATTTTCGACGTCTTGCTCGGCGGAACCGACGATTGGTTCGCAGGCTCTATCGATCCCCAATATCCGATCGGTCGGGTGGGCTCGGGGCAGGACAGCGCGCGCCTGCTGGTCGCCGCCGGCTTCAGCGCGATAGAAACCCAGGCGCTGAAAGACGGGGCGGGTCAGATACTCTTGGCGCTTCCTGATAAGCGCGCTCCCGCGGCAGCCGCCGTATCCTCTGCGATAGTGGTCTTGGTTGACAACGGATCGCTGCTGATACGCCAAACCGCACAATCGCTACGGACCGTCGGGCGTCCCGTGCAACTGCTCGCCGCGACCCTGCCGGCGGAATATGCTTTGGCATGGCCGGTGATATCCGCCTCGGCCCCGCCCGGTGAATTGGTCGATCTGGTTTTCCCGGCCTTCAGTGACGTAGATGGCGGTCTCGATCGTTCGATTGCTCACTTGGCCGCGATTTTGGACGCGGTGCAGTTGGGTAAATGCCGACTCTGGGTGCTGGTCAACGGGCTGAGCGCCCAATCGCCCAATGAGATCGATCCGCTTGCTGAGGCGATGTGGTGCTTTGCCCGCGTGGCGATGAACGAATATCCTTCGGTCACATTAAAGCTGGTCGATGTCGCCCTTCAGGTCGAAACCGAACAGGCTGCTCAGCATTTGACGGATCTATTGGCTGCGCCGGGCGCCGACGCTGAATTGCTGATCGATGCGGTTGGGGTTTCCGCGATCCGCACCGTGCCGGGGCTTGGCCAGGCGAGTGGAGACGCGATCGTTCCTGCCGTCCGCCTGGAACTCAAATCGAAAGGTGTCCTTTCCAACTTCGATTGGGTCGAAACTGCGCGCCGGGCACCCGGTCCGTCTGAGGTTGAAGTCGCCATCGAGGCTTCCGGCCTCAATTTCCGCGATATCATGCTGGCGACCGGTTTGTTGGACGACGACGTTCTCGATGATGGGCTGGCCGGTGCTGTGTTCGGCTTCGAATGCGCCGGCCGCGTCGTTGCCGTGGGCTGCGACGTATCCCACCTAAAGGTCGGCGATGCGGTGATGGGCTTCGGGCGGCAAAGCTTCGCCAGTCACACGACATCCGATGCCCAGGTCTTCACCTTGCTGCCTGAAGGTTTGCCGGTCGAGGCTGCGGCAACGATCCCTGTCGCGTTCCTGACCGCCTGGTACGGATTGGTCCATCTGGCCCAAATTCAGCCCGGTGAGTGGGTGCTGATTCACGGTGCCGCCGGCGGTGTCGGTTTGGCTGCCATACAGATTGCCCGATCGCGCGGAGCACGGATCGCCGCGACCGTCAGTTCGCCCGACAAGCGCGCACTGGTCGAATTGTTCGGTGCGGAACGTGTTTACAATTCGCGCAGCATCGCCTTCCTCGATGCCATCCGCGAGGATATCGGCGGCGTCGATGTCGTGCTCAATTCCCTGGCGGGCGAGGCCATGCTGGCCAGTGTCAAATGCCTCAAACCCTTCGGTCGCTTCGTCGAGATGGGCAAGAGGGACTATGTGCTCAACACCGCCATGGGCCTGCGTCCTTTCCGGCGCAACTTGACCTATTTCGGCATCGATCTGGATCAGCTGCTCGCTGCCAATCTGCCGCTTGCCAATCGATTGATGGGCGATCTCGTCCGTCAATTCGAAAGCGGCGAGTTCAGTCCGCTGCCCTATCGTGCGTTCGATTGGCACGAGGCCGGTGAAGCCTTCCAGTCGATGCAGGCCGCTGGACATGTCGGCAAGCTGATCGTCAGGCCGGCGGCTGAACCGGTGGCCACCAGTGTTCCCCATACCGCGTTCAAGCCGGCAGCCGGCGTCCATCTGGTTGTCGGCGGTGCCGGCGGATTCGGTTTCGAAACCGCGGCTTGGCTGATATCCAAGGGCGCTGAGACCGTCGTCGTGGCCTCTCGCCGCGGACGGCTGGAACCCCATCTGGAAGTCCGGGCCGAGGCGCTTCGCGCGACCGGCGCGAAGCTGATTGTCGAGGCTCTCGACGTAACGGACGAGGGTGCTGTTACGGCCCTGATCGGCAAGCTCACGCGGGACTATGGCCGCTTGGCCGGTGTCATGCATACGGCGATGGTACTGGATGACGGGCTGATCGCCGGTTTGGAACCGGACCGTACGCGCGCTGTATTGGCGCCGAAGGTAGAAGGCGCCTCCAATCTGGATCGCGCCACGCGAAGCGCAGATTTGGATTATTTCGTCGCCTTCTCATCGGCGACGACGATGATCGGCAATCCCGGACAGGGCGTCTATGTCGCCGCGAACGGCTATCTGCAGGGGCTGATGCGCCGCCGCCGCGCCGAAGGACTACCCGGACTGGCGGTTGCCTGGGGCGCTATCGCTGACGTCGGCGTTCTCGCCCGCGATCTCGATGTCGCGGCAAAACTTGAAAGGATCAGTGGTATCGTCGCTATGCGGGCCGAGGATGCGCTGTCCCATTTGGAAACGCTGCTGACGCGTCCATCTGCCTGCCCGTCAACGGTCTATTGCGCCATGTTCCGGCCCGGATCGGCACTTCAGGGACTAAAGCTGCTGGGCACGCCTGCCTTCAGCCAGCTGTTCGCTGCTGCCGAAGGAGCCGACTCCGAAACGACGATCGATTTGGCGTCTCAAATCGCCGGTAAAAGCGATGCTGACGCCCGTGCGGTGGTTGCCGCCATGGTGGCGACGGAGGTCGCGCGAATTCTGCGTCTATCGGCCGAAGAGATCGACGTCGCGCGGCCGCTCGATGAATTGGGTATGGACTCTCTGATGAGCCTTGAATTACGGATGAGCATCGAAAAGCGCTTCGGCGTTGAGCTGCCGATCGTTGCAATCAGTTCCAGCATGAACGTTAACGACTTGGCATCCCGCCTGATTTCGGGCCTGAACTCGGGCGGCGATACGCAAGGCGGCGAGAAGGCAGGCGCGGGTGATCTTGAACGGCAGTTGATAATGCAGCATGCGCCAGGCGAAATCGGCCTAACCGAATTGATGGCGGTAACCGACGCCATCGAGGAAAGGCGCACCGTCGTCACGGCATTGCTGTGACCGCCGAGTCCACGCGTGGACGGCTGACCCGATCGGTCAAATCGGCGTTGCTGGATACGATGCGCAAGACACCGGTCGGCGAAAAGCCGGTGCGCGGCGTCGGCCCATCGCAGGCCAGCCGGCACGATGTTTCGTTCGAAAGCCTGCCGGCCTATCAACAACTGCGGACCCAACGCGCGCTCGCCGATACGCTGGACATCGGCTTTCCCTTCTACCGCGCGCACGAAGCGCGGGCCGGAGCGCACAGCGTGATCGCCGGAAAGGGCGTCGTTAACTTCGCCTCCTACGACTATCTCGGTCTCAACGCTCATCCTGAGATTACAAAGGCCGTCATCGAGGCTGCCGAAACCTGGGGCACAAGCGTATCTGCCAGCCGCATTACGGCAGGCGAGCGGGGATTTCACCGCGACCTGGAGCGCGCACTGGCTGACGTTTACGAGGCCGAGGATTCGCTGGTCTTCGTCAGCGGCCATGCGACGGCAATTTCCACCATCGCCGCACTGCTTGGGCCGAAAGACCTGATCCTTCACGATTCCCTGATCCATAATTGCGTCGTCGTCGGTGCGCAGCTGTGCGGGGCGACACGACGCGCCTTTCCGCACAACGACCTTGATGCGCTGAACGATATTCTGGCGGCCACTCGCGATCGGTTCGAGCGCGTGCTGATCGTCACCGAAGGGCTGTTCTCGATGGACGGCGACGGGCCGGATCTCGCCCGTATTGTCGACATCAAGGAGCAATACGGGTGCTGGCTGATGGTCGACGACGCCCATGCGCTGGGCATCCTGGGGAAGACAGGGAAAGGCATCGCCGAAATGGCGGGCGTCGATCCCAAGCGGGTCGATATTTGGCTGGGAACCCTGTCCAAAACCCTGGTCAGCTGCGGCGGCTATGTCGCCGGCAAACGCGCTCTGGTCGATTATCTGAAATTGGCGGCACCAGGGATGGTCTACAGCGTGGGCTTACCGGCTCCGGCCGCAATCGCCGCGCTGACTGCGCTGAAGATTATGCTGCGCGAGCCTGAGCGTGTTGCGCGGTTGCAGGCCAACGGCCAGCTGTTTCTGCGCAAAGCACGCGAAGCCAAGCTCGATGTCGGCACCAGCTGGGGTTACGCGGTGACGCCGGTGATCCTGGGCGATTCGTTGCGCACGGTTCTATTGGCAGAGCGGCTGCTCGGGCGCGGCTACAACGCATTCCCGATCGTGCCACCCGGCGTGCCCGAGCAATCGGCGCGCCTGCGTTTCTTCATCTCCTCCGAACATACGTCAGACGAGATCGAGGGCGCGGTAAACGCGACACGCGAAGAACTGACACGTCTGGAACGCGAGGGTGTTTCGTTGGCGACTATGGCCAAACTGATGATGGCCAAAGTCAGGTCCTAATACCGCCAGTTGAATTACGCACCATCGGGGAGGCACTGTGCTGAAACTATTCTACTCGCCCGGAAGCTGCGCTCTCGCTTCGCACATCGCTTTGGAAGAGGCGGGGGCGGACTATGAGGAGGTGCGGGTGAATTTCGTCGCCGACGAACAGCGCGGCGCTGCCTATCTGGCGGTCAATCCGAAGGGCCGAGTTCCCGCTTTGGCGACTGACCGCGGAGTGGTCAGCGAAACGCCGGCAATCCTGCTGTATATCGCGCAGAGTTTCCCTCAAGCGCATCTGGCGCCATTGGACGATCCCTTTGCGTTGGCCCAGATCCAGGCCTTCAATCTGTATATCTGCGCCACGCTTCACGTCGCCCGCGCCCACGGCAAACGCGGATATCGCTGGGCTGATGACCCAGCTGCGATCGCCGAAATGCAGCGCAAGGTCCCACAATCCGTCGGCCAGTGTTTCGACCTGATCGAGCGCGAGATGTTCACCGGTCCATGGGTGATGGGCGATCGCTACACGATTTGCGATCCCTATCTCTTCACTTTCGCCCAATGGCTGGAGGCCGACGGCATCGACCCCGCACGCCTACCGAAAATCATCGACCATCGCCGCCGCATGGCGGAGCGCCCCGCCGTCAAGCGGGCAATCACCGCAGAGCAGGCATAGGCACTCGATGGCATTCCAAAACATCGTCATCACCGGTGCGTCCAGCGGAATCGGCGCGGCGCTGGCGCGGTACTATGCCAAGCCGGGCGTGACGCTGGGCCTGACCGGGCGCGACGCGGCGCGGCTGGGTGCGGTAGCCGCCGACGCGCGGGCGGCGGGCGCGGCGGTGGAGACGGCGGCTTTTGACCTACGGGACCGGACGGCGCTGAACGGCTTTCTGGCGGGGTTCGAGACGGCGCATCCAATCGACCTCATTATCGCCAACGCCGGTATCCTCGACGGAACGCGGGCCGACGGCACGATCGAGGACGCACAAACGGCGCGGCGCGTCATCGACATCAACCTGCTGGGCGGGGTGGATACTCTGCATGCCGTTCTGCCGGTGATGCGGGCGCGCAAAAGCGGTCATATCGTGCTGGTCAGCTCGCTGGCCGCGATGTCGCCTTTGCCCGATGCGCCTGCCTATAGCGCGAGCAAGGCGGGGCTTATGTCTTACGGGCTCGCCATGCGCGCGGCAGTGGCGCCCGACAATGTGCGCATAAGCGTTGTGTGTCCCGGCTATGTGACCAGCGCCATGACCGAAACCCATATCGGCGAACATCCGTTGAAAATCAGCGCCGAGAAAGCCGCCCGTCTGATTGCCCGCGGCATCGCCCGCAACAAACCGCTAATCGGTTTCCCGCTCCCGCTCTATATCTTGTCGCTGATCGAGCCCCTCTTCCCGGAATTCGTCGTGCGGATCGCCACCAAGGGGATCCGTTTCCACGTGGAGCCAAGCTCATAGAACGGAGTGAGACCATGGAGAGACTTTCGGGCGTGCCCTACCAGGGTGCCTTATGGGCGCAGTTCTGCGACGAGTTGAAGGCGCTCGGGCAGGAGGTACTGCGAAACGAATCGCCGACCGACGATTTCAACCGCGCCGAAGGCTATCGCTATCTGACCCGCATGCTGCGCGACGGACTGATGCGCAAGGTGGAATATTGCGACCCCGCCTTCCCGGTGCTTTACGACTTCGCCGCCTATAAGGTCAGCATCGGCAACAATCCTGACAACGACTATTTCATGTCCTTCATCGACGGTAATCTGGATTACCGCCTGTCGGGCAGGCGCAATACCGTCCACTACATCTGCATCAGCACAAAATCAGGAAACTACGAAACCGACGGCAAGCTGGCGCCGGCGGGATTCATCGACACCACGACGCTAAAGTGCGACGCCGACGGAGGGTTCGAGATCATTTTGAGCAAGAATCCCCAACTGGGAAACTGGCTTGAAATGGATTCACGAACCACGAATCTCATTGTCCGGCAGACCTTCCTCGACCGCGCGAGCGAAATCGGCGCCGGCGAGATGAAGCTGGAATGCATCAACCACCCCGAGGAACCCAGCCAGATCGACACGGCCGCCTTTCCTGGGCAATTGCTGAGCGTGATCAAATATATCCAGGGCAATTTGAACGTTACGGGCGACTGGACGCGGACATTTCAGTCCCGGCCCAACAGCTTCTATCCGATGGACCAAAGTGTCTATCTCAATGCCGGCGGCGACCCGTCGATCTATTACGAGCAGGGCTATTGGGAGTTGGCGCCCGACGAGGCGCTGTTCGTTACCGTGCCGCAGAGGGAGTGCGAGTTCTGGAACTTCCAGATCAATAATTACTGGTCGGAGGTGGTGGGTATGGATCAGGCGCCGTCGGCTCGTAACAAATTCAACGCCTCGCCCAACCCCGACGGTTCGACGACGCTGGTCGTGTCACACCGCGATCCTGGACATCCCAACTGGATTGCGACGCTTGGCCATGATCGCGGCTCTTTGATTTTTCGGATCATCAATTGCCCCGACCCGGAAACGCCGCTGATGGAAACCCGCCGCCTCTAGGCGCGCTTTGCCAACAGCCTCTCGGCTAGGCCAGGCAAGTCGGAAAACTGTTGGGCGACCGCTGCTGAACCTTCCGCCATTGCAGGTGCTCCATAACCCCAGCCCGCGAAGATACAGGTGATACCGGCCCCGATCGCGGCCTTCACATCATTGGAATGGTCGCCAACCATAATGGCGGCATCGGGCGAGCCCCCTGCCAGGGCGAGTGTGTTCAGCAAATGGGCGGGATCGGGTTTACGGGTGGGAAAGCTGTCGCCGCCGCCGATTGCCGCAAAGAACGGCGCCAGGTCCAGCGCCGCCAGTACCGAAAGCGTAGGGGCAACCGGCTTGTTCGTGCAGACAGAGAGGCTCCAGCCCGCCGCGGCGAAGCGTTTAAGCGTGTCGACGACACCCGGAAATGGGCGCGTTTCGACTGCTGAATTGGCGGTGTAATCGGCTAGATAGGCGTCGAACTCTGCGTCGGTAAAGGACGCATTGCGCGCCGCGAAGGCCCGGTTCAGCAGCACTCGCGCTCCATCCCCGATCATTGGTATGATTTCAGCCCGGTCGAACAGCGCCATTCCCCGCGGCGCGACAAGCCGATTCAGTGCGGCAACCAGATCGGGCGCCGAATCGATCAATGTACCGTCCAGGTCCAGCAGAAGGGTCGGCGCCATTATGGGGTAACCTCTTGTTCGAATGCGATCAGCGCCAGCAGCGCGAAACTGGCCAGCCAATGTTCGCCGACATAATCGCCCGCGATTTGCGGCAGACTGCAATCAAGATGGCGCTCCGCGGCGGCGCCGGCGATTTGGCGGCTGGGCTCCTCTAGGCTCGGCGAGATCGACCGCCAGCACCAGGCGCGGCTCAGATTCAACCCGTCGAGATGGACGATCTTGCAGTCCGAACGGTTGCTGACCACAGCCGGCGCAAACAATGTTGCTGGCTGTTCCTGTGCAATGCCTGGCAGGAAAAGCGCGATCCATCGGCTGAACTCCTCCGGCGGCAGAGCGCGCCGCATGCATTCCGCCTCTATCAGCGCCGGGGACAGGAAGGCGTCGTTGTCCGGTTCCCATGCCTGGCAATCAACGTCCTGTCCGTACCAGGCCTGCGCCCGATCCGCGATTGCCTGGGCAAGGTCGGTATGGTTCGCGACGGCGGCATATTCGGATGCGAGCGTCAGGGCAAAGGCCGTGTTGGTGTGCGCGCCGCTGCGGTTCGGATAGGGCGCGTTTTGCAGGAATCCAAGGAACCTGCAGGATATGGCTTCGGCCAAAGGCCTCATTGCCTCTGACCATCGACGACCCTCTTCCGTCGTATTCCGCGTCAGTTCTGCCGCCAGCATCAGCAGCCAGGCCCAGCCATAGGGTCGCTCGAAGGCCATGCTGTCGGGGCCGGACAGATAGGCCACCTCGCCCTCGACCTTATCCGGGACGAGCTGCCCGGCGAAATGATCGCGGATTCGGTCGCGGCCCGCGAATTCGGGGAAACGCAGATAGAGGCTCGCCAGCAGCCAATAGCCATGCACGCAGGAATGCCAGTCGAAGCTGCCGTAGAATATGGGATGAAGGGCGCGCGGCCCTTGGATATCCTCCGGTCCGGCAAGTACATGATCCAGCTTGTTGGGATATTCCCGCGTCACGTGACCCAGCGCGATTGCCGCGAAGCGTGATGCCAATTGCGGTGAAAGTTTTTGTGACATCGTTCTACACCGGTGATCCGAAGCCGCCACCGCCGGGCGTTTCGATAACGAATATATCGCCTTCATTCACTTTCGCGACCGCGGTGCTTTCAAGATTTTCGGTCGTGCCGTCGGCGCGGACTATGCTGTTGCGCCCCAGTGCTCCCGGCTTGCCGCCCTCTGCACCGAAGGGCGGGACGACCCGCCGGCCGGACAGGATCGCGGCCGTCATCGGTTGGCGAAAGCGGATATGCCGGGTCACCCCGTTGCCGCCGCGATGACGGCCCGCGCCGCCGGACCCGCGCCGGATTGCAAAGCGATCGACGATGACCGGGAAACGCCACTCCAGAACCTCCGGGTCTGTCAGGCGGCTGTTGGTCATGTGGGTCTGAACCGCGCTTGCGCCATCGAACGACGGGCCCGCACCTGCGCCGCCGCAGACCGTTTCGTAGTATTGATGCGCTCCGTCGCCGAAGGTAAAATTATTCATCGTTCCCTGCGATGCCGCCACCACGCCCAGCGCGCCGTAGAGCGCGTCGGTGATCACCTGGCTGGTCTCGACATTGCCGGCCACCACCGCCGCGCCGGGGCGGGGATTGAGCAGACAGCCGGCAGGAATGCGGATGTCGATGGGGCGCAGGCACCCTTCGTTCATCGGGAGATCGTCGTCGACCAGTGTGCGGAAGACGTAAAGCACGGCCGCGCGGCAGACCGAGACCGGGGCGTTGAAATTGGTCGGGGCCTGGGCGCTGGTGCCGGCGAAATCGACGATCGCGCTGCGCCGCTCCCGGTCGATGTCGACGCTGACCGCCACGATGGTCCCGTCATCCATCGCATAGGAAAATGTCCCGCTGCGCAATTTGACCAGGGCACGCCGAACGGCTTCCTCGGCATTGTCCTGGACATGCCCCATATAGGCCAGCACGACCGCCTGCCCGAATTGGCGCACCATCGCGTGCAGTTCCGTCGCCCCCTTCATACAGGCTGCCACCTGTGCTTTCAGGTCGCCGATATTCTGGTCTGGGTTGCGCGCTGGGTAGGGGCCGGAGCCGAGCAGCGCCCGCGTCTCAGCCTCGCGGAATGCGCCATTCTCGACCAGCAGGAAATCGCGGATCAGAACGCCTTCCTCACTCAGAGTGTGGCTCAGCGGCGGCATCGACCCCGGTGTGATCCCGCCGATATCGGCCTGGTGCCCCCGCGCCGCCACGAAGAACAATAACCGGGACGGATCGTCTTCGGCGAAGACCGGCATAAC
This sequence comes from Rhodospirillales bacterium, assembly GCA_003165335.1. Lineage (GTDB taxonomy): Bacteria > Pseudomonadota > Alphaproteobacteria > BOG-932 > Roseiterribacteraceae > BOG-932. Next base: position 36,741 of record PLTD01000027.1, read on the forward strand.
GACGGTGACGTCTGGCAAATGCGTGCCGCCGTGGAACGGATCGTTCAGCATATAAACCTGTCCCGCTGAGATGCTTGCCCCCCGTTGCTGAAGGATCTCACGAATACTCTCGCCCATCGACCCCAGATGCACCGGCATATGCGGCGCGTTGGCGATCAATGCACCGGTCGGGTCGAACAAGGCGCAGGAGAAATCGAGCCGTTCCTTTATATTGACCGAATAGGCGGTGTTCTGGAGAGCCGTGCCCATCTGTTCGGCGATCGCCATAAACAGATTGTTGAAGACCTCCAGCATGATCGGGTTCGCGTCGGTGCCGATCGCGGCCTTCACCGGAAGTCTTTCCGTTCGCTCGAGCAGCAGATTGCCATGCTTGTCGAGTGTCGCGCCCCAGCCCGGTTCGATCACCGTCGTGCCGTTCGTTTCGGTGATGATTGCGGGACCGACGATATGGCCGGACGGGGTGAGACTGTTGCGATCGTAAAGATTGTCTTTGCCTTCCCCTTTGAGGGAAAGGTCGGCGGCATTAGCCGGCAGGTGGGGAGTAATTTCGGCGCATTCCGACTTTCCCACGGCCTCCACCTGAACGCTGTCGAGAATCAGGCGCTTGTCCGCCGGTGCGACGAATCCAAAGCGCGCCTGATGCGCGCTGCTGAAATCTGCAACCATTCGCTCAACCGGCCCATAGGGTACCGACAGGCTGCTGTCGGTTCCTTCATATTTCAGGAAGGCCGTGCTTGTGATCCCAACCTGCTCATCCTCGATCCCCTGAGCGACCAGCTCTTTGCGCGCACTGTTTTCCAACGCGGCCAGAGTCCCCTCGAGCCGCTGTAGTGTTCCAGTCGCCAGCGGGGCATCGACCGGGGCCTCGCGGATTGTCCTCGTTTCCGCCAGACCCATCCCATAGGCCGAGAGCACGCCCGCCAGCGGATGGATCAAAATCCGCGTAATGCCCAGCGCGTCTGCGACCAGGCACGCATGCTGGCCTCCGGCCCCGCCGAAACAGGCGAGGGTGTAACCGGTCGCGTCATAGCCGCGCTGGACCGAAATCCGCTTGATGGCATTCGCCATATTCTCGACCGCGATCTTGAGAAATCCCTCGGCGATCTCGGTCGGCGACATGGCGGTTCCTGTTTCACGCGCAATATCGTACGACAAGGCGGCAAATTTCCGCTCGACGATGTCGCGGTCCAACGGCTGGTCGCCATCCGGGCCGAATATGCGGGGGAACAGTTCTGGCTGCAGTTTACCCAGCATTACATTGCTATCGGTAACGGTCAGCGGCCCGCCCCGGCGATAGCAGGCAGGGCCTGGGACAGCACCGGCGGATTCGGGTCCGACGCGCAGTCGCCGGCCGTCGAACCGGCAGATCGACCCTCCGCCCGCCGCGACGGTATGGATATTCATCATCGGTGCACGCACGCGGATGCCGGCAATCGCCGTCTCATAGGTCCGCTCATAGTCGCCGGCAAAATGGGACACATCGGTCGAGGTGCCGCCCATGTCGAAGCCGACGACCTTGTCGAACCCCGCTTCGGCGGAGGTGCGCGCCATGCCCACGATACCGCCGGCCGGGCCTGACAATATGGCATCCTTACCCCGGAACTGCCCGGCATCGACCAGCCCGCCGTTGGACTGCATGAACAGCAGCCGCACTCCATCGCCGATCTCGTTTCTGACCTGCTCCATATAACGCCCAAGGATCGGCGACAGGTAGGCGTCGACCACGGTCGTGTCGCCGCGCGACACCAGCTTCATCAGCGGGCTGACCTCGTGGCTGACCGAGACCTGTGTAAAGCCGATTCGCCGCGCCAACTCGGCGACCCGGTGCTCATGGTCCGGAAATCTATAGCCGTGCATCAGAACGACCGCGACCGACCTCAATCCCAGGTCATAGGCGGCCTGCAGTCCCGCCTGCGCGGCTGCGACATCCAACGCCGCCAGAACCTCGCCGGTAGCCGTAACCCGCTCGCCGATCTCGACGACTTCCTCGTAAAGCGTCTCCGGCAATCTGATGTCGAGCTCGAACAGCTTGGGTCGGTTCTGATACCCGATCTTCAGCGCATCGCCGAAGCCCCGCGTGATGGCGAGCAGCGTCGGCTCGCCCTTGCGCTCCAGCAGCGCATTGGTGGCGACTGTCGTGCCCATCTTCACCGCCCGCACCATGCTGGGCGGTATGGGCGCATCGGCAGCCAGCCCCAAAAGATGGCGAATACCTGCGATGGCCGCGTCGCGGTACCGCTCCGGATTTTCCGACAACAGCTTATGGGTGACGAGTGCCCCGTCGGGCTTGCGCGCCACGATATCGGTGAACGTGCCGCCCCGGTCGATCCAGAAATCCCAGCCTATCGACATGTTTGCCGGTTCGGCCGCGGTCGGATCTTTGCCCTGCCTGAACTCACGCCGCTTCGCGTGGGGACACCTCTGAGCGGATGCGGGCGCCGGCTGCGCGTTCCGCGACTTCGAGTTCGTAGGATTTCTGCAGGTTGAGCCAGAAGCTAGCGCTGGTGCCGAAATGCCGTGCGAGCCGAAGCGCAGTTTCGGCGGTTACCGCACGCCGGCCGGCGAGGATCGTCGTGATTCGATTTGCTGGCACGCGGAGCGCAAGCGCAAGTGCGTGGGCGCTCAAACGCAACGGCTCGAGAAACTCATGCCGCAACACATCGCCCGGGTGTACCGCCGGAAGGTGTTCTCCGCTGGACAGGTCCGTGAAATCGACGCGGCCGGCATCGAGGTCTACCCGGGAAATCAACTGTTGTGCCGTCATGAAGAAACTCCCTAGCCGTGCGGCTCCTTAATGATAGTCAACGATTTCAACCGCATGCGCCCCATCCTCTTGCCACACGAAGGCGATGCGCCATTGCCCGTTGATCCGGATCGAATGTTGACCCGCACGATCGCCCCGCAAAGGCTCCAACCGCTTGCCCGGCGGAATGCGAAGCTCATCCAGGCGCTCCACAGGATCTAGCACGGTAAGTTTTCGCCGGGCGGCTACGGCAAGGTCTCGCGCCATCCCGCGCGGCAATTCGCCGGCGAAGACCATCGCCGTCTTCTTATCGCGAAAGCTTCGAATCACGATGATACGTATGACGTACGATGCATCGCGTCAAGCCCAAGATGGCTGACATAGGTCGGATGTGCGGAGCGTAATCCGACATTCAGATTCCCCTACTGGCCAGAAAAAGCTGTGCGCTGCACGGCGTAGGACGACGCTTTACTTATCCGACCTATGCGCTGGCTATTTTGCGCTTTTCCCTTTCAGCAGGTCGATTTCCTTCCGAATAGTTTCGTGCCGCAGAATTGCCTCCGCTGCTGGGACAAAGCTTTCCGAGTTGTGGTCTTGAAAGTAGCTAAACTCGTCAAACACAGGTCCGCAGAGAACGTCAGCCATATGCTTAGCCTCAGCCGACGATAACTTCGTCCCATCCTGAGCAAGTTCCTCTTCGGTAGTGTTCGATTGAGTTTGACACCTCACGATAGCGATCATCCAGAGGAGCGATAAATTCTCGTATTCAAGATATGTGTCAGACTCATGAAATCGACTGAGCTTGGTGTAGACAAGCGCAATTCTGCCGAATAATCGTAAATTGGGCGCTTCCAATACAGGCTGCTTTGATGCTGCCAGAAAGAGTTCTAACGCTTTTTCATTGTCGTTATGATTGAGAGCGGCGTAACCACGACAAACTAAATTATTATATTGATCAGCTCCGCGAACCACTTCGTGAAGGTTTCATTGCGGAGAACCTAGCGCGGGGAAGCAGAAAGAACTGACAAGCATAGAGGCAGTTGTGAGGAGAAGGGGCTTGATGGGTTGCAGAATTGTCCTACGGTAAAGGGATTCGGACATGAACTTAACCGGCCCGCGGTCTGTGCGCCTCAGCTTACCAGCCGCGCCAAATCGATACCATATAGCGCCGCCGCATTGTCGCACACGATCGCCTGCCTCTGCTCCGGCGTCACCCATTTGGTTTGGGCTTCGAGCAAAGGCTTGCTGTTCGGCCAGCTGGCGTCGGGATGGGGGAAATCGTTGGCCCACATCAAGCGCTTCGGGTTCATCGAATCGATGTACTGGAAGGCAATGACGTCGTCCTGGAACGTCATATAGATATTCTCGAAAATATAGTGCGACGGGTCTTCCTTCAGGGCGCCGGTCGAGTTGAAATATTTATGCTCGCGATAGAACCGATCCATGCGCTGCGCATAATGGGGCAACCAGCCGGCATCGCCCTCGACACAGACGATCCGCAGGTCCGGGTGCCGTTCAAAAATGCCGGTCAACACGAAGATGCCCAGCAGCTCCTGCACTGCCTGGATGGTGGTGTAGATTTTGTTGAGATTCGATCCGCGGACCTTCTTCTCCAGTCCGCCCGCCGCCAGCGTATGAAAGGCGAGCGGCATGCCGAGCGCCACCGCCGTCTCCCAGAACGGGTCATAGATCGGGGAGTCGTAATCCTCGGTTCCGGGTGTGTTGGGCAGCATGACGCTGCGCAGGCCCAGCGATCTGGCCGCATGCAGCTCCGCGATACCGTCCTTGGGCGACTTCAGCGCGATCGGCCCGCAGCCGAAATAGCGGTCCGGCGCCACCGCGCAGAACTCCGATATCCAGCGGTTATAGCCGGCGAAGCAGGCGGCTTTCAGGTCGACGTCCGGGTGGGCATAGAGGAACATGCCGATGGTCGGATAGATGACTTCGGCCGAGATCCCGTCCAGCGCCTGCTGCTCCAGCCGCGCCACCGGGTCCCAGGCGCCGCGGTGAACCTCGGAATAGGGGCGCTTTTCGCCGCGCTTATCTGGCGCGATACCCGCCGAGGCCGCGACATCGATCCTGACCGGTGCCAGCCCCTCCAGCAGATAGCGAGCGCCCTCTTCGTCCTCCACCATATGCGGTGCGCGGTCCCGCCAGGCGCGGCCGACATAATCGACGAAGGCGTTGGCCGGTTCCACGACATGAGAGTCGGCGGAAATGACGATCGATGAACTCATGAAAATCTCCTCAACGCCTATTTCCCATCGACCGTGATCGCCAGCACCGCATCACCGCGGTGCGGTGAGGTCGCGGTGGAGTTGCCGGAATTCACGAACAGGGTGCCATTCGCCACCGTCTGCGCCGCCCCGTCGATATTGCCGCCGAAGGCCTTGACGCCATTCACCGCATCATAGGTCGTGGCCGTGTCCATGTCCCATAAAAGCGCGCCGTCCTTGACGGCGAAGGCGCGCATGTACCCGTCGACCGAGCCGGAGAAGACCGCGCCTGGAATGACCGTGACGGCCGAGGGCGATCGGTGGTCGCAGGCGACATTGCCCCAGGCGCAGGCGGGCGTAGGGCCGGGGACGTGCCATGTGATCTTCCCGGCGGTGAGGTCGAGCGCAGTCAAGCCGCCCGGCGGATCGCCCTCCTTCGCCGCGGCGCCGGGGATGCCGGCATAGACGGCCTGCCCGTCGCTCGCCAATCCCCACATGGCATAGCCCATGCCGCCCTTGGCGACGCGGCTCGTCCACAGAAGCTTGCCCTTGTTGTCGGGATCATAGGCCCACACCGTACCGCCTTTCGATCCCGCCACCACCGCCTGTTGTCCGTTGGGCATCGTCAGCAGCATCGGCGGGCTGGTGAAATCGAGGTCACCGCCCATCTTGTCCGGGCAGTTGCCGCCCGACTTGTCTTCGCAGCGATAGAGCCACACGTCCCCTTGCAGCGCCTGGTTCGCCCAGACGCGCTTGCCGGTATTCATGTCGAAGGCGACCGCGGCGTCGGTGCCGTCCGCGACCGGCGTGGAATAGGCATTGCCGCTGACCGCGTAGACCAGCTTGCGCTTGGGGTCGATCGTCGGCGCCGTCCACACACCGCCGCCCGACGGTCCGAACATCTGCGTGCCCGCGGAGTTGACCTTGGTCGGTTTAGGTTCCTCGACGATGGTATGGCCGCGCCAGATTATGTGTCCGTCGGCGGCGTCCATCGCCACCACCTCGCCCCGGAATTTACAGCACGCATAGGCGGGGTCGAAGGCGTCGGCCTCGTCGTCCGAGGTCACCGGCACGTAGAGCCGGCCGTCATAATAGGTGGGTGAGCCGACGATCTGCGCATTCGAATAGTCGTCGGCCTTCACCTGCCAGATCAGCTTGCCGGTCGCGGCGTCGACGGCGCGGATGTCGGCGTTCTGGTCGCCGAAGAAGGCGGCGACGGTCTGCCCGGCCTGGCCGACCGCGACGGCGCTCCTGACCGGGGACGTGGCGTCGAACGACCAGCGGGTACAGCCGGTCGCGGCGTCGAGCGCGAAGACTCGGCCGAGACGGCTTGAGGCGAAGACCATGTTGCCGGCGACGATCGGTTCTCCCGCCAGGCCCGGAAGGCCGAAAGCCCATTTGACCTTAAGCCGCGGCAGGTCGGCCAGGGAGAAGCCGGGATTGGGCTGAAACCGGCTATTCGACGAATTGCCGCCCCATTCGCTCCAGCCTTCCGCCTTGGGCGTAGCCGGCCCGGCCTCGGCGCGGCAGAGGTTGGCGTTGTCGTCGGGTAGCTTGTCGACCGGTTTGCCGCCAGTCAGATAGCTTGCAAGCCCCGCGATCTGCTCCGGCGTCAGGCCCTCGGCCTTCTGTTTCATGATGCCCCGGGTCAAGGCATAGGTCATCTCGCTGGGCAGTCGCGACAGCAGATATTCCCGCGCGGGCGTGCGTCCCGTGGGGTGCTCATGGCAGACGGCGCAGCGTTCCTTGAAAACGGCCGGCGCCGGCACGTCGGCCTGCGCGCCCGATGGTGATGCCAGCGCCAGAATCCCGCAGATTGCTCCGGTCAGTGCGAGACGCAATTCAAGCTCCATTGGGCGCGCTCTGTGGCCCGCGCACCAACCTGCCGGGCAGGGCTTCGGTGGCGACGCCCTCGCGGAAGGTGACTTCGCCATGCAGGACCGTCGCGTCATAGCCTGTCGCGGTTTGGATGATTCGACGGCCGCCGGCCGGCAAATCGGTGCGGATCTTAGGTAAGCCCAGCCGCAGCCGATCGAAATCGATGACATTGAGGTCTGCGCGATAGCCCGGCTTAATCTGGCCCCGATCGTTCAGCCCGATGACCTTGGCCGTGTCTTGGGTCAGAGACTTCACGACGAAGGGAAGTGGCAGGCGCTCGCCGCGTGACCGGTCGCGCGCCCAATGGGTTAGCATGAATGTCGAATAGGTCGCGTCGCACATAACGCCCAGATGCGCCCCGCCGTCGCCCAGTCCCGGCACGGTGTCGCGATGTTTCAGCATCTCCAGCGTCACATCGAGGGACTTTTCGTAATAGTTGGTTGTCCCGACGAACAGGATTCTGCGGCCCTCGTCTTCGAGCAGCAGGTCATAGGCCAGCGCCTCCGGTGTGATGCCGCGCTTACGGGCGACGGCCGCGATGGAGCTCTCGACCGGCGGCTCATAGTCTGGCGGGTCGTTCAGCGGATACATCCGCTCGAAATCGCGCACGAAGGTGGCCAGCAGATTGGTCGGATTCGGGTCCGAGGCCTCGGCGATGATTTTTGCTCTGATGTCCGGCTGGCGCAGCGCCGCCAGCCGTGCTGCAAGCGGCAGATGGCCGATGGTTTTGTAGGTGTCGGTCGTGACGAATGGGTTCAGCGTATGGTTGTAACTCAGCAGCATGCCGATCGCGCGCGGCATCACCTGAACCGAGATCGGCAGGCCGTCGTCATTGGCTTGGGCGGTCAGCGCCAGCACCCTGCGCCAATTGTCCGGAACGCCGTTTGCCTGTACCAGCGAAAAGGCCACAGGGCATTTGGATTTTTCGGCCACCCTGCGGATCAGCGCGAAAGTCGTGTCCGCATCCTCCCAGTCCACGGCATATTGCAATATTCCACCGCCGCCGGCGGTCACCGCCGTCGCCAGCATGGTCAGTTCGTCTTCGCCGGCCCTCAGCGTCGGAACCGACTGTCCGTCGCTCGAGCGGTGGAATATCGTCCGCGATGTTCCCAGTCCGAATGCGCCGGCCTTAATCGCCTCGCGCACCAGCGGGCCCATCCGCGCCAGATCGCCCGCGGTTGCCGCCTCATGTTTGGACGCGCGCTCTCCCATCGCGAAGACGCGCAGAGCCGCGTGCGGGACATACCCGCCGATATCCATGTCGTATCGCCGGGCCGAAAGCGCATCGAGATAGTCCGGATAGCTCTCCCAGTTCCAGGGCACACCCTCGGTCAGGACTGCATTGGGAATATCCTCGATCCCTTCCATCAGGCGGATCAGCAAGTCCCGCTGTTCGGGCCGGCAGGGCGCGAAGCCGACACCGCAATTGCCCATGATCGCCGTCGTCACGCCATGCAGGGATGAGGGCGCCAGCCGGCTGTCCCAGGTCGCCTGGCCGTCGTAATGGGTGTGAAGGTCGACGAAACCCGGCGTGACAATCTTGCCCTTGGCGTCGATCTCTTCGGCGCCCTGTCGCGCGGACTTGGTTTCGATTGCGGCGATCTTTCCGCCCGACACCAAAATGTCGGCCTCATAAGATTCCCCGCCGCTTCCATCGACAATCGTCCCGCCGCGTACGATCAAATCCACTGTGGTCATTCCACGCCTCCCCGGCCGGGAATTTCGCGCCCAGTTTGGCGCGCAACTGGCCATTGGCGGCAGCATCGTGCGTTCGACGGCGGGGCGCAAGCGCGCAATCTCAAGTCGCGTGGCGTTTCGAACATTTGCTGCAAATTAGACCCCGTGCCTACATCACCTGGCTCTGCTCCAACCCGAACCGTTCCGGCGGCTCCGCGAAGTCGCGGACCATCGCCTGCACGGTGTAGGAGGCGATGAGGCGACCGTCTTCGCCGAACACGCGGCCTTCGCCCTGCACCAGCCCGCGGCCGGCATAGATGGCGGGGTTGGCGAAGAGCAGCCAGCGCGTGAGGTCCGCCTCGTCATGAAACGCCACGGTGATGGCGAGCACGCCGGTGGAGAGGGTGAAATGCGCCTGCTCCTCGCCCAGCCCGGCATGGGGCAGCAGCGAGGCTGAGATCGTCATGTGGCCGGTGAACTGGGCGAGCAACGCCTGGCGCAACCAGGGCTCGTCCGGCGCCTCGCGGTGGCGGACCCAGCCGTAAATTTCGGGCGGCGCGGTCTTGGTCGCTGGCAGGGTGTAGGCGCCGTCGACGAAGCGCACGTCGCGGCCGGTCATGCCGTAATCGTGGAACGGTGAGGCGTCCGGCCCCGTCACCACGGGCATCACGACCTGGCCGCGGATCTTGTCCGGCGCGCCCTTGTCCGTCAGCACCAGAGCCGAGGCGACGGATTTGTCCGCCTGCGTCGCCTCGACCGACAGGGTGGAGAAGGACCGCCCGGTGCGGATTTTCGTCACCCGGAAATTGAGCGGCAGGTCGAAACGCGCCGGGCGGGAGAAGATCATATGCGCCGAGACCGGGCGCTGTCTGGGAACCTCCTTGGCGGCGGCGATAATTGCCATGCCCAAAAGCTGGCTGCCCTCCACTACGTTGCGGCGCGTGTCCCCGTAGGCGGGGGCGACATAGAGGCCGGGGCCGGCGGGTGCTAAGTCCATGATGCGCAGCAGGTCGGCGACGTCGCCCCAGCGGGGAAATCGATTGACCGTTCCGGCGCCGTCGGCGCGACCCGGCCACCGGTCGTCGACCGTGATGTCGAGCAGCGCGGGGTCGAGGCGGAGCAGGCCTTCGCCGGCGTGCGCGATGCCGCCCTGCATCGGCGCGCCCGGCAGCATGTCGCGTTCGGGGATCAGGATTTGCCCGTTCGCCTCGGGCAGGGCGGTCACCTGCGCGGCGCGGGTTTCGGCGATCAGATTGCCGCCGGCGCGGACGCGCACCAGTCCCCTGATCGGCGTCACGCCTTGGCGCCCTTCCGCTCATAGATCGAGGGCGCGGTGCCGACCGAGACAGTCACGCGGTCCTGGTAGAAGGCCACGTAATCTTTGATCAGCCCGACTTCGGGATAGGGCTGCTCATAGCTCCAGGCGACCGGCTCGCCGCCCAGGCTCCAATAGGATGCGTCGCCCTTGTAGGGGCAGCGGGTTGTGTGCCCCGGCATCGGCTCCAGCCGGTCGAGCCGCGCGTCCGCGCGCGGGAAGTAGAAGACGAGCCCATGGTCCTGCTCGTCGACGATCAGGGTGCGGCGGCTTTCGGCCAGAACCACGCCGTTCTTGGCGGCGGTCACCAGGTTGAGCCGTCTCAGGATATCGACGCGATAGTCATAGCGCTCGATATATCCGGACGGCTTGTCCGCTTGGCTCATCGCTGTCCTCCCGTGGTTCCCTATGGTCGATAGCGCCAATCGCGGGTTTTGCGAAGCGAAACTAAGGGAACTGCCGCGCCGCTCGCTCGAGGTCTCGCTTCCCACCTCCCTTCGCCCCTGCTAATTTCCACCGGAAATAACATCAACAGGGAGGTTATCTTGGAAGACATCATAGTTTCGCGCCGTACCATGTTTGTTGCCGGCGGCCTTGGGGTCGTGGCTGTTGCAGGTCTCGTCGGGGCCGGGACCGCTCAGGCGGCGGAGATGGGCGACAAGGCGAAGGCCAACGTCAAGGTCGTCGAGGATTTCATCAAGGCCTGGAACGATCCGGACAAGGCCGTCACCTACCTCGCCGACGACGCTTCGGTGCGCATGGAAGAGGACAAGCCGGCGGTCGTCGGTCCTGGCCCTGTCGCGGCCGCCTTCAAGGGCTTCATGACGCCTGGCGTCAGCATCTCGGTCGAAATCCACTCCACCATGGCCGAAGGGCCGGTTGTGACCAACATCCGCACCGATACGCTGAAGACCAAGGGAAAGCCGGACCAGGCTTTCAAGGTCGTCGGCGTCTTCGTGGTCAAGGGCGGCAAGATCAAGGAATGGACCGACTATCTGGACGCGTGACGTTAAAGTCGGAATGACCCAGCCTGTCAGCTCGCGCTTTACCGAGGAGTCGACCGCCGACGAAGTGCTGGCGGGCGTCGCCCTTACGGGCAAGACCGCCATCGTCACCGGCGCCTCCTCGGGCGTCGGCCTCGCCACCGCCTCGGCACTTGCCGGGGCGGGGGCGGAGGTCACGCTTGCCGTTCGCGACATCGCGGCCGGGGAGGCGGCGGCACAGGCGATCGCGTCTTCACGTGGCGTCCCACCGCCCATGGTTGAACACCTCGACCTGCTGAGCCAGTCGTCGGTCGCGGCCTTCGCCGATCGCTGGGGCAGCCGGGCGCTTCATATCCTCATCAATAATGCCGGGCTGATGGCCCCGCCCTTCGCTTTGACCGAGGATGGATTCGAATCGCAGATGGCGGTCAATTATTTCGGCCCCTTCCTGCTCACCACCCTGCTGGCGCCCAATCTGATTGTCGGCGCACCGGCGCGGGTCGTCATCGTGTCGGCCGCCACCCACGGCGCCTGCCCAATCGACCTGGACGACCTCAATTATGCTAGTCGGCATTATGAGCGGTTCACCGGTTATGGTTACGCAAAGACCGCAGCCAACCTTTTCTCCGTCGCCTTCACCCGCCGCTTCGGCGCTCAGGGCGTCACCGCCAATGCGATGACGCCGGGCGCAGTGCGGACCAATCTCGGTCGCCATGTCACGGTACAGGATGCGATCGACCTTGGCTGGATGAAGCCCGACGGCAGCATCACCGAAGGAATCATGAAGGACCCCGATCAGGGGGCGGCGACCTCGGTCTGGCTCGCGACCGCACCGGAACTCGACGGGATCGGCGGCCGCTATTTCGAGGATTGCCAACAAGCCCGCGACTGGGATGAGGCAAATCCGATCAAGGGTGTAGCGGCCCACTCGTTGGACCCGGAAACCGCCGATCGCCTGTGGGCGATTTCGGAGCAGCTGACCCAGGTCGCGCTCGGCCGGTAGGCGGCAAGCCGGATGAAGGAAACACCGAGACGTCAAGACACCAAGACATTATCCGCAGATTTCGCAGATTAACGCAGATAAAAGCCGAAAGCCTTGTTGCCTGCGGCGCTTATGAATTGCCTGCGCCGCAGGCAATAACGGCTGCTCATAAAATCTGCGGATAAAACGGATTTCCTTGGTGTCTTGGCGTTTCAAGACTCAAGCGGCTCAACGCAACGGACGATGCCAGCGCAATAAGGGGAAGCACATGGAACTGTCGGATCGCATCCAGATCGAAAACCAGATTTTCCGCTACACGCGTTATGTCGATACCTGCCAATGGGACGACCTGGGCCGACTGTTCACCCATGCCCGGATTACCGCCAACAAGACCGCCCAGGTGTTGATCGGCGGCGACGTCATCCGGGACTATTGGAAGGGGATCAACCGCCAATATGAGAACGGTACCCTCAATACCCACCATGTCGTGACCAACCTGGAGTGGGTTGAGACTCCGGATGGCCATATCCAAGTGAAATCCTGCTTCACCGTTTTTCAGGCGACGCCGGTCTTGCCGCTGCAGCCGATCGCCTGCGGCCGTTACGACGATGTGTTCGAAAAGGCCGACGACGGCTGGCGCTTCCGCTCCAAGCATATTGACGTTACGCTGGTGGGCAATATGAGCCAGCATCTCAACATTGCGCTCGCCTGACGCACGCAACATTTTAAGAAAATCACCGGCAAAATTGACCCATGCCGTGTTAGATCATACTGAAATGGCGATAGAATCCGTGCGAAGGGTGGCAGGACCAAGACCGTGCTGAAGCGAGCAGAACCGTTGCCTGAGTACGACGTCTATCCGTCGCGGGCGTTCATCAATGCCGAGATGATGAAATTCGTGCGGCCCAACACCGCGCGCGGTCTGCTGGTTTTCGCCGGCGACTATCTGGTCTGGATGGCCGCGTTGGCGGGCGTGCTGTTTTTTGGGCCCCTGTGGGCGAAAATCCTGTGCAGCTTGATCGCGGGCCTCAAAGTTTCCAACCTGGCGAGCCTGGGGCATGAGTTGGCGCACGGCATGTATGTGCGAGGGCTCAGGCTCAACAAGGTTCTGGCGGTGCTGGCCTTCATGCCCGGTCTCTTCAACTATCGCCTCTGGTGCTACGACCATCACGTGCTGCATCACGCCAAAGTGAACGGCAAGCACCGCGATTCAATGACTCCGTTCTCAAAGGCCGAGTACGACGCGCTGCCGGCCTATCGCCGCTTTCTTGAACGTATCTACCGTGCGCCATACGGGTTGGGCTTTGCCCTCTATGAAATAATAGAACGCTGGCTTGGCGTGAAATTCTTCCCGCGTGCCTATATGCCTGAACGCACCCGCGCCGAGGCCTGGCCATATTTTGCTGTGCTGCTTGCCTATCTGGCCGTGTTCCTGCCGCTGCTGGCGGCAGCGCCGCTCTATTCCCACACCTCAATCCTGACCGCACTGCTGCTGGGCTTCGTCGTGCCGCACTATGTGTGGATGGAGTTGGTGGGCTTTACCGTCTATGTGCAGCACACCCACCCGCGCATTCCTTGGTTCGACAACTCGGCGGACCGGCTGCGGATCGCGGCGCCGGAGACGGTCAGCACTCACATCGAATTCCCGGGTTGGCTAAAGGTACTGGTCCACAATGTTTACGACCATGCTGTGCACCATGTGCAGCCGCGTATCCCCAGCTATCGGATGGCGGCGGCGCAAGCACGCCTCAACGAGATTTTAGGGCCGGCGGCGATCAAGACGGATTTTTCGCTCGCCTATTTCGGCGACACGACGCGGCGCTGCAAACTATTTGATTATGAAAACAGCCGCTGGCTGGATTTCAGCGGGCGCCCGACAACCGATCCGGTAAGTATCGAGGCTGCACGGGCATCGCTCGATACTGAAACCGATCACTAGAAGCTTTTCGCAGGCTCGACGGGAATCTCTGATCGTGGGACCCGCAATAACCGGGCCATGCCGAAAATACGATTGAACGGCGTAATGGGCGAGGGGCGGCCCAGCAAAATCATCTCGCCGCTCCAAAGATAATTGAATTCCGCGGCTTCGAGCAGGTGAGGACGGCCCTTAATGGGATATTGGACGAGAATTTTGCCGTCGATGAACTTCGCGGCAACTATAAATGAACCATCCTTGAGGCAGGCGATCGCGGGCAAAGATGTCTTCTGCAGATGTTTCCATTTTGTTGAGACCAGCTGAGCCCTTAGACCCAATGCTCTCGCCGCGCGGACAAGATTTGCCGTAAAGGGGCCGGTATCACTTTGGAAGTCGCTATCGCAGAGTTCTTCGGGCTGCTTGGAAACGCCGAGGCTCCTCGCGATTAAATACAGAGATTGCAACCCAGAATTTGATTGGCTTTCAAAAACCGCGGCTCTTGGCATGTCTGTCTCCCTCTACAGCGCTAATCCATAAAAGGGCATCCGTGCAGATAGTTCCGGCGTTTCTAATATTTGAATGAATCAAGGTTCATAACAAGGGCGCGCTGGGTTGGCTGTGTAGCAGCGGAAACGATCAATTCTCAGGAGTGTCGATATAGCTTATAAGCCATTTCAGGGGCTTGCGTCCCTAAAATTTGGTATCTGAATAAATTTTTCATTTGCAAGGTTGGTCCTCAATAAGCCAATTTCCTAAATGGCAAATATTGGTGATGAAAATTGATCGATCAGGAGCGCGACCTTCCTGAGTTTATCGGGCTGATCTACGATGCGGCCGTCGAACCATCACGATGGTCGTTGTTCTTGGATCGGCTGTGCGATATGGCGCCTGGCGCTAAAAGCGTCATGATGCTGCACGATGCAAACACGCGCTCGATCAGGCAATCCACGACCGCTCGGTGGGAAGAGGATTGGACGACCAGCTATACGGATTATTACGTCAAGCTTAACAAATGGACCGAGGCATTTGCATATTTCGATATCGGTCACGCGACCACCGTTGATGAAATTGTCCCTCCGGAAGTTACGCTGAAATCGGAGTTTTACGGTGACTGGCTGCGTCCTCAGCATCTGATCACCGGCGTTACGGTTTCGATTTTCAAAGAGAATCTCCGCTATATGAATTTCAGCGTGCTGTCGGACGCTGTCGATAGCGATGTGCAGGCTCAGAACACTGCTTTGCTTCAGTCTCTCAGCCCACATCTTCGCCGCGCGGGGCAAATTAACCGGCAAATGTCGGGACTGAATTTCGTATCCAATGCGATCGAGCAGGCGTTCGATCAAGTTGATCGAGGGGTTGTGCTGCTTCACGCCGACGGCAGCTCATTTTATTGCAACGCGCGAGCGCAACAGTATTTGAATCTGCATGACGGGTTATTGATCCACCGAAATGGGCGTGTGGGCTGCCATAATCCCGACCTTGAAGAAAAGCTTCTAAGGGCGATTTTTCTCGCCGGCGAGACTGCTCGAGGAACCGGCGATTCGGCCGGCGCGATCATGGCTGTTCCGCGCCGAGTTGGCCCTAGGCCCTGGTCCCTGATGATTTCGCCTATTCCGTCCAGCGCGCTGGACTTTGGGCATGCAGAAGGCGCCGTCGCTCTGTTCATTGTCGACCCCAACCAAAAGCCGGTCATTTCAGTTTCCAGCCTTCGCGAAATTCTCGGGCTTACGCCATCGGAAGCGCGGGTCGCTATAGCCTTGGCTGAGGGACGGTCGCCTGAGGAAATTGCGAAGGAACAGGGAAACACAATCCTCACAGTGCGAACTCATCTTCGCAACGCAATGAGCAAAGCCGGGATTAGCCGGCTGCCCGAACTCGTTTCTCTCGTGCTTAGATTCGGGAACGACGGCTAACGCGTCCTCAGTCCTATGCCGCCATTCGCGGCTCACAGTACAAAACTCAACAAAAGTCGACTTGCCGCCAAACCATAGGGTTTTCATTATCTGATTGCGACGAGCGTCCAGGAGAAGCCTGAACGTGAAGCGTGCGGCAGTTGATCGCGCGATTAATCCTGAGACTGGATCTTGAGTGACTTCAGGCCGGTGTCCGGGAACAGCGCGGATATTCAACACCGCATGATTCTCGGTCCTCGAACGCATTTGGCGACCCCTTTTTGGACTTAATAATCGAGGTCAGATCATGTGTACTACAGACGCCGAGAACGGACACGGCACCTTGCCCCGCGATACCGACCATAGCTTTGCCGAGGATGCCGGTTCGCTTGGTACGGCGATAAATTTGAGAGCGCAACTGGAAGAAATCGAACGGGCAGTGGATGCCCTCTTGTCCGGCAACAGCCCTCTTCCCTCATCAGCATCTCCTGAAGTGAAAGCGATGCTGGCCGTGTCTCGCCTGCTAGAACGGGAAGCCAGAGCGCTTCGTGCACGGAGCAACTGGACTGTTCTGTCTTCGGCTACGGCCTGACCTTGCGCGGCGGCGTCACGGCAGGATTTTGACGGGTTTAGTTTTTTAGGTCGGACCACCTTGTGGGCCGCGAACGAGGCGTCCCGGCAGTTGGTTAGTGGCGACACCTTCCCTATAGGTCACAGCGCCGGATACGATCGTAGCGTCATAGCCCTCGGCATCTTGCACCAGCCGTCGTCCGCCCGCGGGCAGGTCATAGGCGACGCGAGGCGACTTCAGATTAAGCCGGTCGAAATCGATAACGTTGATATCGGCCTTCCAGCCGCTTCGTATCAGGCCGCGATCCTTGAACCCCATCGCATTGGCATTTGCCGAGGTCAGCTTGCGGACCACCTCGACCAGCGCAAGACGTTCTCCGACGCGGTCGCGTACCCAGTGCTGCAGCAGGAAGGTCGGCAGGCTTGCATCGCAAAGAAAACCCAGATGGGCGCCGGCGTCGCCCAGACCGCAGAGCGTGTGGGGATTTCGTAGCATCTCTAGCTGCGGCCCCAGGTTGCGATCGGCATAGTTGGTCGATGGCCACATCAAAATGCCCCGACCGTCACGCTCCATCATCAGGTCATAGGCAAGCGCCTCCGGAGTGAGGCCGCGGCGCGCCGCCTCACTGGCGATGGAGGTCTGGGACGTAGGCTCATAGTCGGGGCGTTCGCCCAGCGGAAAGATATTCGAGAAGTTGCGCAGCATGACCTCGAACGGGGAATCACCTGGCTTTTCCGCCAGGATGCGGGCACGCGTCTGGGGATCGCGAAGCAAACCTAGGCGCTCTTCGACCGGCAGTGCAGACAGGCTTTGCCATGTAGCGCCATGCATGAACGGATTGAAGCTGAGCTCGAAGCCCAAGAATATCCCGATGGATCGGCCGCTGACCTGGGCCCGAACAGGCAGTTGTTCGGCCTGACAGGCGTCGATCCAGGCGAGGATACGACGCCATTTTTCAGGCTGGTCGTGCAGTTGCAGCAGTGTGAGCGACAGCGGCCTTCCGGAAGCGGCAACGATGCGGCGGAGCATTGCGCAATCTGCTTCGACGTCATTGAAGTCGGTGATCAGCTGAAGCACGCCGCTGCCGGCGTCCTTCAGCGCCATCGCAATCGCCGTCAACTCCTCCTCTGTCGCCTCCAGCGTCGGAACCTGTTTGCCGTCGCTCGATCGGTGATTGATTGTGCGTGAGGTGGCAAAGCCGATCGCGCCTGCCTCGACCGCGCCTCGGGCAACCCGGGCCATCAGCGCGCGGTCGGCTGCGGTCGCCGGCTCGCGGTCTACTGCCCGTTGGCCCATAGCGTAGACACGCAGCGCAGCATGGGGCAGCAGCGCGGCCACGTCGATGTCGTAGGATCGGCTGGCGACTAGATCGAGATAATTGGGGAAGGTTTCCCAACTCCACGGCAATCCTGTTGTCAGAACGATCTCGGGCAGATCCTCGACGCCCTCCATAAGGCGGATCAATCGCTCGCGATCCTGCGGATGACAGGGTGCGAATCCGATCCCGCAATTGCCGATGACCGCGGTCGTGACGCCATGTGCCGCGGACGGCATCAGCCGGTTTTCCCAGGTCACCTGTCCGTCATAGTGAGTGTGAATGTCGACGAAGCCCGGGGTTACGATTCGGCCTTTAGCATCGATAGTTTCGTTTGCCCGACCAAGGTTGTGGCCAACCCCGACGATGCGGCCATTAGCGATCGCGACGTCGGCCTCGAAGGGTTCGGCGCCGCTCCCATCGATAACCGTGCCGCCATGAATGATGATATCCGCTCGGTCAGCCATTCCCGTAGTTCCGCGTCTTTGAAATCTTCTGCTGGTTTGACCCTATCCACGCATCCATCGCCAGTCCAACGCTAACTTCTTCTCGATTGCGGCTGGGCTTGTCGGCTAAGGACCCGATCTGCCCGAAGCCTACACGGGTCAAAACGCCTTCAGCTTCCGGACTAAGGCATAGGCGGCGTTAATTTCCTTGGTGCGCGTTTCCGCCAAGTCACCAAGGTCGGCCCCCAGTCCGCTAACGCGATCGGGATGGTAGCGAGACATCATTTGCCGGTATGCAGCTTTGATCTCGTCGACCGTTGCGGTCGCAGGCACTCCCAGAACCTCATGCCACGATTTTTGCTTTGATTGGCTGATTGACCGCGCGCTTGGACCGGTATGTTGCCCGCCGGGTGAGGGGCGTGCACCCTTGGGTTTGCGACTTTGCCTGTGATTGGGTTTGCGGCTATTCCCGGACAGCCATCGCGAAACCGCGGCTTGCATGTCCCTCAAGACGGCAAGATTCCGGAACCCGAGCAACAAGAGTACGGCCGCCGCTGTTCCCCCTATCGCAAGATAGCTCAATATGCCGAGTAGACTGCTGCCGATCGCCGAAGCCTGGTTTTTGGTGGCCTGGTTATTCGACCTGTATTCGGATTGAGAACTAATGCCATCGGCGGCGGCTGACATGTCGATTCCAGCGGAATTCCCGTCGCGCAATTTTCCTTCGGTGCCTGCGTTGTCGGCTGGTTTGGTCGTCTCCTGACCGACGAAGTTGTCGTCGCGAAACTCACCGACGTACTTCTCGCCGCTTACGATGGTCAAGGTCCCATGGCCATTGTGTTTGCCATGGCGGATTTCCCCTTCGTACTGCCGCTTCAGTCGGCCTTCCTGGTACCACTGCTCGGTCCCGGAGCCGGTTGCCAGCCCTTCATCACAATCCCCGGACCAGGTGACTGTCTCATCGGCTACCGGGAGCGGGTCCCAAACGGCACAGTTGGTTCGTTTGTCGATCAGCCAGCCAGGTGTGCGGGCAAATGGGTCAGCCAAGAGAAGCGGGGCATGCGTATTTGAAATGGACTTGGTTCCAGGTCCTACAAACTTGTCGTTCTCCCATATGCCGGACTGCGATGAGCCGTTGAGCGTGGTTAGCGTGCCTGCACCGTTGCGCAATCCGTTACGAAACTCGCCGACATATTTGTCGCCGTTGGGCGAGGTAAGTATTCCCTGGCCGTTTCGAAGTCCGTCCTTCACCTCTCCCATATAGCCGCTGCCGTCGGCGAGTGTGATCGTTCCCGGTCCGTTAGGCTTACCGTCATTCCATTCGCCGACATATTTGTCGCCGTTGGCTGATATGAGGGTCCCCAACCCTTGTTGCCTGTCGTCTTTCCACTCACCGACATAGGTGCTGCCATCCGCCGATGTGAAGGTTCCCTGGCCTGTTTGCTTCCCGTCTCTCCACTCACCGGCGTATCTGTCGCCGTTGGCCCAGGTGAAAGTCCCTTGGCCTTGTTGCTTTCCGTCTATCCACTCACCGAGATATCGGTTGCCGTTGGGCCAGCTAAAACTTCCCTGACACTTATTCCACAGGGCGGAATTAATAGGGCAGGATGGTAACTGGCTCTGCCCCAATGCGGCTGACTGACAAACGCATAGGGCTATAGCGAGCAATGGTGGGCCGATGGATATGCCGGACACTGACGTTGGCGGCATCTCCGCTCATCCCTCTTTATGAGTTGCAGTATGCCTGTATGCACTAACGCAACTCATCCGCTCCAATAAATCAAGTATCGCGATGCCGGTTGAAGCCAGCTGAGAACCGATCCCGGCAGCCCTATCCCCAATTATGGCTTCGGGGGCGATGCCGCCTTCCAGTTTGCCTGGTTGGCCTCGCAAATATCTGCAGCTTTCTTCCAGAACGCCGGTGTGTCTGACTGGAATTGGAAATCGAAGCGTTCCGCGTTGCGGAACTCGAGCAGCTCAACTCCGTCCGGGCCGGCTCGATAGGTGTAAGGCATATCGCTTGGAATGAAGAACCCGTCGCCTTTCCCCAGTGTCTTGTCGCCAAGCCTTAAGCTGCCGGCAACTATGTAATAAAGGCAATGCGCGTTGTGGCTGTGCAGCGGAAGCGGGAAGTCTTTCTTGAACCATACATGGGTGAGGCTGAAACCAGGTCTGCTGAACATCAGCCTCACCTCTTCGCCTTCGCCAAGCCCGGACGCTAAAGCGCGCTCGAATTCGGGCATGGACTTTGCTGCGATGGGCGGTAACGGCATAGCGCCTGTCTCTCCCAGGAGGGGCGCATCCTGACCTCGGAAGATCGAGAACCCGGCTTTCGGTGAGCTTTCGCTTTTTTGGGTGAGGGTGTCTTCCGTCATCTGATCTGCTTCCCCGATATGTTTGTCCTTGGTCTCCAGCATCCCGCGCGATTTTGAGCCGAAAAAAAGGATGCGAGCAACCGGATTTTCGAAAAGCTACCGGCAGCATATCTGCAAACGAAGCATCCTGGGGAGATTTTGTATTTCAGTTTGGCGCGCGCGACCAAGTTTGTTGGTCGGCGGAGTATCCGATCGATAGTCGGCCGGCACAGCAGTCGCTAGCAGTGCGTCGAGCCGCCCGTTGGCGATGGCTGATAGAAGGGGCGATAGCTCCGGCCGGCGCGCCGGCAGGTAGATACCCAAACAACAGATTGATTAGTATTTTTGCGCCATAGGCGGCCCCGACAAAACTGCCGATCGTCCCCATCAGCACGACTGCGTGAAAGGCGAGCAATATGCCCGAGACCAGGAAAATCATCGGAAAGGTAAGTCGCATTGCCCGCGCAATCATGAAAGCGAGCAATGGCCCGATGATTAGAGAGTCGCGAGCAAGGAGCAGGCTGTCCTTGCCGGCCACGTAGAGCACAAAGCGGATCGGCGCCTCCAGCGCATAGGCCGCCAGATAAGCCAAGCCGCAAATCAGGAACAAATTGACGAGAGAAGGCGAGCCGATGTTATCGATTCCGACGCCGCCCGGCGCTATGCGCTCGTATGGGGGCGCATCGTTGTTGCTGCCTGCCGGCATGTATCGGCGACGTTCGGTGTCGTGCTTGAACATAATAGATCACAAACACGAGGACTGGCGCACCGCAACAAGGACGTTGGTGACAAATGCGTGACCGGCGGTGATGCAACGCGTGCTGCCCGATAAGGGTGCTTCGCATTAACTGCCTGTTTGGAGAATTTGCGCGTCTGCTCCTGCGCAGGGCTTACTAGACAATAATACACTCTGGCGGATTGGCTGGTTATCTGGGAAATGTCGGATTAAGCAGCGTATAGAATTCGGATTTTCGGATCGGGCCTGAAAGAGGCTCGATACAGAACAAGACAATGGGGGACAGAGATGAGGCGGTTCGAAGGCAAGGTGGCGTTGGTGACGGGGGCCGCGCTGGGCATGGGGCGAGCGACAGCCCGGCGTTTCGCCGCCGAAGGCGCCAAGGTCTGCGTCGTCGATATCCTCAAGGCGGGTGTAGAAGAGACGGCCGCGATGATCCGCGCCGAGGGAGGCGAAGCCTTTGCCTGTGTCGCGGATATATCGCAGGAGTCCGAGAATGAGCGGATGGCGGATGAGACGGTTGCCCGTTACGGCGGGCTGGATGCCGTCGACCTCAACGCCGCCATGCTGGGCGAGCACGCGCCCTTTTTCGAGAGCACCGTTGCCCATTATGACCGCATCGTCTCGGTCAATCAGCGCGGCTGTTTCTTAGGGATGCGGGCAGTCGGCCGAGTTATGAGGCCCGGCGGTGCGGTGGTGGTAATGTCCTCGACAGCCGGCATTCTGGGACATCCGACCAACCCGGCCTATAGCGCCTCGAAACATGCGGTGATCGGGCTGGTGCGCTCGGCAGCCCCGGCGTTCGGCGAGCGCGGACTTAGGATCAACGTAGTTTGCCCGGGCGGCGTCAACACGCGAATGCACACGCCAGAGCCGCTCGACGATCCTATCGTTCCGTTGCAGGATCTGCCGCCGGTCGATTTCCGCGGAATCGCCACGCCGCAGCATATCGCCGAATTGGTGCTGTTCCTCTGCAGCAGCGGGGCGGGCTTTATTACCGGCGCGGTCCATACGATCGACGGCGGCGGCACTTGCGCGTTCAACATCCCACTTCACTAAGCGGGCAAGCTGCCGTCGTTCTTGGCTGTAGCTAAAGCACTAAGCCTTTCGAACCGCAGACGCCGGCAGCTTTCAGGCGCCCTAAGCCGGTTAGGATTGGGATCTTGGCAGGCATCGCTCATCCCCATCTGGGCGGGGATGAACGATGCCTTGAGGCTCAAGCC
>PLTD01000027.1:59092-91436 GCA_003165335.1 Rhodospirillales bacterium
TCGAGATTTGTATTTGAGCCCGGGCAGCCGCCTTGGCGTCAAGGGTGTATTTGGCGAAATGGCTGACCGAAGCGCCGATTGGACTCACCAAATCTCGCGCGAGAAGCCCCTGGCTTCAGGGTCCGGGTTCCCGGTGCCTCACGGTCGCAAGACCGTCGGAGTGGGTCGTCCGTCGAAGAAAAGACAAAATGTCGGCAAGGCTGCGGACGGCGTACCGTTGGGCAGCGTCCATCTGGGAGGGCCGCAGCGAGCAGGCAAAGTCAGGAGGAAAGCTCCTAACATCCTTTCAGCCCCCCCCCCCGCATCTATCCGTGGGGAGGTTTAGCGAATTGGCAATACTCATGGCCTCAACTAACCGCCGTCTCTCCGGCAGTTTCCCAGCCAAGGCAACGATGCCTGGACGTCGGCGACGAATGCAGTCGAATTTGAGGTTCGGGCTAACCGCGCGTCAGACGAGCTAACGTGACAATTGCCGATTGACGGACCGCTCTGAGTAGTTTCCGAGGCTCTTGCGCCAAAAGTGAAAGGCCTACCGTTGATGCTCGCAAAATCACGCGGGCCAGACCAGAGGCATCACGATGGAAAGCCATGGGACAACAGACCACGATCCAACGGCGGTGATCCGCCTTAGCCAAGTCGCCCAGCATCACAACCGGGCTGCGATACCTTCAACACTAGAACGGAGATGAAGCCCACAAGCAGCATGCCCGGTCCGACTTTGAAGTTGAGATCGCAACGCGCGGAATTCGAGGTAGCGGACTATTCGGGTAACCCCTTGGAGGGTGCTGCCAGTCCGGACAGCGCCGCGATCGCTCTTGCTGTACGCTCGAAACAAATCGGTCTCCTCTATCGTCAGGGCGTCGTCGTTCCAGTGAATCTGGTCATTGCAGGTGGAACTGCGGCCGTCGTTTGGCACCTCTATCCCAACTGGCTGCTGACCCTTTGGCTTGGGCTGTTTTGTGTCGTGATCCTGGCCCGGTATCTGCTTGGATATCGATATAGAAGTGTCGTGCATGGCGCCGAAGCGACTCCGCTGTGGTCACGGCTCTTCGCCCTGGCTGCGTTCTTGACCGGATGTTTGTGGGGCCTAACCGGTTCGATCGTCTTGATGACACCCGATCCGATCTATCATGTATTCATCATATTCGTGCTCGGCGGCATGATGGCTGCCGGCATTGTCGGCAATGCCGTTTCGTTGCCTGCAATGTTCGGATTCGTGGTGCCGTCAATTCTGCCGATGATCGTGGCCCTGGTCAGTCGCCGGAAGTTCGTTGAATTCGAAATGGCCCTGATGCTGACGGCCTTTACCGCCGTGCTCGTGACGGTGGGCCTGAGCACTCACAGGTCGATTATCGAAAATCTCCGCCTCCGCGTTGAGCAGAGCATTGCCATCTTCAAGTTACGGGTCAGCGAGGCAGCGTTGGCGCAAGCCCAGGCAATTGCACATATCGGCAGTTGGGAGGCCGACCCCTCTACCGACAACCTGACCTGGTCGCCGGAGATCTTTCGCATCATGGGTCTTGATCCTGCCACTTACAGACCCTCACTCGAGACGATGACGGCGCGCATTCACCCGGACGACCGGGTGGCGTTCAGCAAATACTACACCGACACAATCGCAAGCGGGTCGCCCCACACTCTGGATCATCGTATCGTGACGGGCGACGGTGCAACCAAATGGGTTCATGAGATCGCTCAAACAACGCCCAATGCGGATGGCCGCACAGCGCATCTTTTCGGAACTACGCAGGATATTACCGAGCGCAAGACCACCTCCGACAGACTCCAGTTCGCAAATATCTTGCTTACCACTGAGATGGAGGCGTCTCCCGAGGGCATTGTCGTCGTCGGCACGGCCCGCAACATTATTTCTTATAATCAACGCTTTAGTGATATGTGGAAAATCTCGCCATCGATCTTGGCGGCTGGCGATGACGAACCCGTATTGGCGAAGGTCGCGGCATCGGTAAAGAACCGAAGAAAATTCCTAACACGGGTACAATATCTCGCCGATCATCCCGACCAGATCAGTTTTGACAAACTTGAAACCAGGGACGGGAGATTTATCGATCGGCACACGAGGGGACTTCGCGCGCCAAGCGGAGAGCATCTGGGCCGAGTCTGGTTTTTCCATGACGTTACCAAAGAGAGGGAGGCCGCCAACGCACTAATTTATCGCGATCGGCTTCTACACGCGGTGACGGCGGGCGTGAGCATCCTGGTCGCGGCCGAATCTCTCGACCAGGGAATGCCGGAGGCCCTTCGGGTCGTGGGCGAAACCCTGCAAGTCGACCGCGTCTTGGTTGTACAGGTTCGCCCGGACCAAAAATCGCCCCTGGCGCTGCGACACATGTGGCAGGCGCCGGACATTCAAACTCCCTTGGACTTGGTATCATTCAACGGTCCTCTGACCGATTCCGCGGCAATGTTCGCCTGGGGCACGCAACTAAAAGAAGGTAAGTCCGTTGTCGCCCAGCTTGCGACAAGCGACGCATCGGTCCGCGCAACGCTTGAGCATTTTCAAAACAAATCCATTCTGATGGTGCCGATCGTCGTCAATAACCGGACATGGGGAAGCCTCAGCGCCGATGCCTGCAAGGTCGCCAGGGAATGGACAGCGCATGAGATCGACACGCTGAAGAGTTTCGCCGGCATCACCGGCTCGCTCATCCGGCGCGGCGAAACGCTGCTCTCGCTCGAAATGAGTGAGGAGCGTTTTCGCGTGTTGAGCACAACTGCCCAGGATGCAATTATCACAATCGACGGAGCAGGCCTGATCAGTCAATGGAATCGGTCGGCGGAACGCACCCTCGGCTACAGCTCGAAGGAGGCACTGGGTAGGCCGGTCCACGCATTCATCGTACCGGCGCGCTTCAAGGACAAAGCCGATCGCGGATTAGAGACCTTCCTGGCGACTGGCGAGGGCGAAGTCGTCGGCAAAACCGTCGAATTCTTCGCTCTCAGGAAAGACGGGACCGAGATCGCGATCGAGTTGTCGTTGGCAGGTGCGCATATCGGCGGCCTTTGGCAGGCGATGGCGATCCTACGGGACATCACCGAGCGTAAACGATCCGAGCAACTGATCATTCAGATGGCGCGATTCGACCTGCTGACCGGGCTGGCAAACCGGGGTGTCTTTGTGGGAGCGCTGGAGCACGCGATCGCAAAGGCGAAACGCGGCGAAAAGGGCTTTGCGGTTATCTATCTCGACCTCGATCATTTCAAAGATGTGAACGATACGTTGGGCCACCCCGTGGGTGATGAGCTTTTGAAAGCGGTCGCCGGTCGGCTCAGCGCGAACACGCGTGAGGCCGATACCGTTGCCCGGTTCGGAGGCGACGAATTCGCTGTGGTCGCGGCGGATATCGACGAACCAGCCGACGCGGGGATTTTGGCGGCCAAATTGATCAAGGCGATCGGCGTTCCCTTCACAATCCAAGGAAGCGACATTCATACCGGCGCCAGTGTAGGCATCGATCTATATGGTCCCGAAGCGCCGGATGCCGAGACTTTGCTGTCACATGCCGATGTTGCGCTATATCGGGCCAAGTCGGAGGGACGGGGCGCCTACAGGTTCTTCACCGAGGCAATGGATATCGAAGTGCGCCTGCGCGTTACGTTGGGTGCAGATTTGCGCGAGGCCGTCGATTCCGGCCAGCTTTTTCTTTTGTACCAGCCGCAGGTCGCGATCGANNGGACGGGTTGTCGGCCTTGAGGCACTGGTACGCTGGCGTCATCCGGAGCGTGGAATTCTCCGCCCCGATGTTTTCATTCCAGTGGCCGAGAAGATCGGTATCGTCGCGAAACTTGGGCTCTGGGTCCTACAGACTGCGTGTCGGCAGGCTAAGGCCTGGCTGGACGCGGACCTGCCCTCCGTCAGGACCGCCGTGAACGTGTCTGCGCTGCAGTTCAGGGCGCCGCAGGGGCTTGAAAACGACATCGCTGCCATCTTGAAGGAGACGGGGCTGCCACCCGGGCTGCTGGAACTCGAGCTCACGGAAACGGCACTAATGGACGCATCGCGCGAGCATGGGGAGACGCTGACGCGACTTCACCAATCCGGCATCACGATTGCAATCGATGACTTCGGCACAGGCTATTCGTCACTTGATTATCTGCGGCGCTTCCCGGTCGATCGGATTAAGATCGCGCAGATCTTTGTGAAGCATTTGGCGACAATGCCCGGCGATGCAACCATCGTTAAGGCGACTTTGGGCCTTGCGCGTGCGTTAGGGATGTCGGCCATAGCCGAAGGCGTCGAAACCCAGGAGCAGCTGGCACTTTTGAAGGAATGGGGGTGCAACGAGATTCAGGGCTTTTATTTCGCCAAACCTCTCTCTGCAGATGAGATCACGCATTTGATGCGGGAAGGCGGAATCCTGAAACCGCGTGTTGCTTCGGCGCGGCCTGTGAGGGCCAAAACCGATCATTCACCCCCGACGACATCCGACCCTGCCTGAAATGAAGCTCTTTGCTCCTCAGCAGGCATTTATCGCCGCTAGATGCGGCTCAGCCCGCCATGAACCGAATAACCAGCACGAATATGATGGCGATCGCCATGAAGAGTGCTCCGAGCAGACCACATTCGAGTTTTGTAAAAGTTCTCTGCTTTTCCTTCTCCCACCAGGTGGGAGCGTTTACGCGATCGACCATGGCATGATCCTACAGTCTGGTACCCCGGTGCGGGCATCCACAGCGGGCGGGTTTAAGCACATCGGCCCGAAGGCGTCATTGATGCGCGACAATCTCGTCATCGGGCGCTCGAACGCCGACAGTGTGTCCAAACACGGATCGCAGCGAACACAGGGTAGCCCGGGATTGTCGATCACCATGCAGCGGGCGGCCGGAGATGAATAAGGAAACGCAGGAACAGCGCTGCGGAAGCTGGCGGCGAGACTCAGGAAGCGTAGCCATCATAGTCGCCCTGTCTCTCGTCATGCTGGTCGGTTTTTCGGCGTTGGGAACAGAAACGGTTTTTGTTCTCTACAAGCAACGCCAGATGCAATCTGTCGCGACTTCTGCCGCGCTCGCGGGCGCCACCGCGCTGATGACCGGACACCCGGTCAACCTAGCGACGGAGTCGCTTGCCGTTGCAGCTACGGCAGGCTTCGCAAATGGCACCGGGGGCACGACAGTCACAGTCAACCACCCGCCTTTGGCGGGAAACTATGTCGGAAACGCAAACGCGGTTGAGGTCGTTATCGGCCAGCCGCAGACATTGCCGTTAAGCAGCATGTTTTATTCTGGCGCCTGGAACATCAGCGTGCGTGCTGTTGCGACTGCAGGCAGCAGCGCAAACGCCTGCGCCCTGGAACTCGACACCAGTAATACAACCGGCGTCACCATAAGCAATGGCGCAACGGTAACTCTCAACCAATGCGGGCTGGGCGTAAACGCCAACGGGTCTTCTGCACTGGCGGTCAGTGGCGGCGCCGTCCTCAACACAAAATCGGTGTCGGTCAGCGGCTCGGCGAGCGTGACCAACGGCGGCGTGATCAACGCCACGAACGGCGTCAAGACTGCCCAGCCGGCGATTGCTGACCCCTATAGCGGCGTTACGGTGCCATCCGGTTCCGGATGCAAATACGGCGCTCTGCCCAACAGTCCTCTGAACCTGACGCACAGCAACAGCGGAACGCAGACGCTGAATGCCGACGGGGTCTATTGCGGGGGGCTGTCGATGACCAACGACGCCGTGGTCGTGATGAATCCCGGCGTCTATATCATCAATGGGGGGAGCTTCAGCGTCGGCGGCGCAGTCCAGTTGAGCGGAACCGGCGTTACCATCGTTCTGACCGGCACTGGCAGCAACTATGCAACCGCGACGATCGGCAACGGCGCCACGGTCGTCCTGAGCGCGCCGACAACCGGCACGACCGAAGGCCTGGTCTTTTTCCAGGATCCGAAGGCTCCCAATAGTGGAACAAACAATTTCGAGGGCGGCGCATCCGAGACTCTGACCGGCGCACTCTATTTCCCGTCCCAGACTGTAATTTATTCGAATGGCACGAATTCTTCGGCGACTTGCACCCAGCTCGTGGCCTGGCACCTGCAATACGTAGGTGGATCGGTGTTCAATAGCAGTTGTAGCGGAACTGGCGTTAGCACGATCGGTGCGTCGCCAAGCGCACTCGTTGAGTAAGGCGGGCATTGGCATGAAACGCGAGCCAGGACCAATCAAGCTAATCGGCGGAGCCGCCGCGATAGAGTTCGCATTGGTGCTTCCACTGTTTTTGGTCATGCTCGGCGGCATCGTCGAGATCGGCATGGCCGGCTATCAGGCGATGCAGGTCCAGGCCTCAGTCGAAGCTGGCGCACTCTATGCCGCCCAGAACGGTGCGAGCAATCTGGCAGCCATCGGCCAGGCGGTCGTTAATGCGACCGGAACATCCGGCATCACGGCAACGCCGGCGCCGACGTCGTTCTGCGGTTGTCCTGCCGCTGGCGGAGTTGCTTCCCAGGGCAGCAACTGTACGACCGCCTGCTCGGACGGAACGGCTCCCGGTCAATATGTCCAGGTGAATGCATCGATTGCCCATCAGACGATCATGCCATATCTGCAATTGCCGCTCCCAGCCACCTTGACCGCCCGGTCGACTGTTCGGGTTCAGTAGACCAGTGGCCGGCAACGATCACAGCAGGCGCGGGGCCGAAGCGCTAGAATTTGCGATTGTTCTGCCCGTATTGATGACCGTTCTCTTGGGTGTCGTCGATATCGGCCGCTTGCTATGGAGCAATACGATGCTGGCCCACGCGGTGGAGGCGGCGGCGCGGTGCGCGGCGGTCGATGCAATTACCTGCGGTTCGACAACGACAACACAGTCCTATGGCGTAAACCAGGCATGGGGATTGAACCTTACGTCTTCCGCGTTCGCGGTAACCGCGCCGGTCTGCGGCTCCCAAGTCGTCGGGACGATGACCTTCAGCTTCGTGATCCCGTGGTTCTATGTGGTTCGGCCGTTTGGCGCGAGCAACGCGATGACGCTGACGGCTACGTCTTGCTATCCCTCCTGAATCGCGCCCGGGCGGGGTTCCGCGCGAATGCCGTGGGCAAAATTAGCTTCGAGTTCCATTGACTCGCGTCAATGCATGCCCGGATTCAGGAGCCTATAATTTTATCAGTTTTTTCTGAATATGAAAACCTCGGTCCCGAGAAAACCTCGGTCCCACCGGATAATCTCGCAGCCTGAGGTGCAAGCAAGTTTTTAATGGCCGATGGCTCCATAGGTGACGGCTTTCCCAAAGCGGCACTAGCGACCGAGGGGAAAGGCGCGCGCCGATTTGATCGAATCGTCTTCTTGCCGGTGGCGGCAGCGATCGCCGCGATATGGGGCATTGTCATTGCGTTCACTATGAACGAACGCCAAACTACGATTGAACGTGCGCAGACTCAGCTTCAAAGCACTGTTTCTACATTAGCCGACTTTAACCAACTGGCCCTGCGATTGAGCGACCCGGCAAGCGCGGCGAGTTCCGATCGCGCGGCAGCGATCTGGCGCGCTCTGTTGCAATATCCAGCGGCCAGCATATGGGTCGAAACACACGGTATTGTATCGGCGGGGCAGCCGCTGAAGGCCGGTTCGACACCGGTGATCTCGGTCACTGAAAACAGGGGTGACTTCACCGTCCATGCCGTTATGCCCGAAAGCGAAGCCCTGATCGACTGGCGTCGTTCGGTCTGGTGGCGCGCTATGGCGCTGCTTCTCGCGGGCGGCGCTTTCCTCGTGCTGACGGAGTTTCTAGCGCGCGCCCTTCGCCAGCGCGCGTCTGCCGATCGAGAGGCAACGCAGGCTCGCGAGCGCGTGAACCAGCTGGCTCTTAACCGTGTTCAACTCGAGCAGACGGTCGCACAGCGAACAGCGGAACTGAATGACGCCAACGCGCATCTCGAAACCGAGTTGAGGGATCGCGAGGTCGCCGAAACTGCCTTGCGAGAACACGATGCTCTTCTCAATGCCGTGACAAAGAGCGCTGCCGAGCTTCTCGGGTCGCACAGCCTGGACGAGGCAATAATGGCAGTCGCGGAACTGACCAGCCGGACCATCGGCGTGGGTCGCACCCAACTGAAGACCATGATCACGGACAGCGACGGGCATCTCCGATCGATGATCAAATATGAGTGGTGCGCACCCGGCGTATCCGCGTTGATCGGCAATCCGATGCTCCAGAACCTGGACGTCACGGTCAATTTCCCAAAGATGGTCGGCCCGTTCCTGAGGGGCGACCTGGCGGTGACGCTCATCGACGAGACGACCGATCCTTACAAAGCGCTGTTCGAAAGCGCCGGGATGCGATCCCTGCTGGAAATCCCTGTTCTCGTGGAAGGCAAACTTTGGGGCGCTCTCGTATTCATCGATTCTTCCGCAGCCAAGCGGCAATGGACGTGGGCTGAAACCGACACTTTGAAGACCCTGGCCGAGTTGGTTGGGATCGCTGTGACTCGCGCGCGCTATGTTACGGAACTCGCCGACGCGAACACGATCGTCCAGAACAGTCCAACGGTTCTGTTCAGGATCCGCGGTGAGCCGTCGCTGCCGCTCACCTATATTTCGCACAATATCACGAAGTTCGGATGCGACCCGGTAAGGCTTTTGGCGGATGCAAGTTCCTATATCGACGCGATTGATCCACGCGACCGGGCAGAGGTCCAGGCGGTGCTGACGCAAGTTCTGACAATGGACACGCCCGGCTCGTCGATCCAGATCCGAATCTTGCCCGCTGGCGTCGCCCTGCGCTGGATCGAGGCCCGGTACACGCCGATCCGGGACAGGGACGGACGGCTGATTGAGATCGAAGGGATCATGGTCGACATCACTGAGCGAAGGGCGACTGAAGAAAAGATATCGCTCCTCGCTCGAACCGATCCGCTCACCGGTCTTGCTAATCGAGCGACCTTTATCGAGCGTCTGCACCAGGCCTTTGCGGCGGCTCAGCGCGGTGGCGGCGCATTCGGACTACTGTATCTCGACCTCGATCACTTCAAGGACATCAATGATACGCTTGGTCACCCTGTCGGCGACAATCTGCTCAACGAAGTCGCCGAACGTTTAAGGCAGAGCGTGCGCGAAACCG
The DNA here is from genome assembly GCA_003165335.1 of Rhodospirillales bacterium. Taxonomy (GTDB): domain Bacteria; phylum Pseudomonadota; class Alphaproteobacteria; order BOG-932; family Roseiterribacteraceae; genus BOG-932. The sequence goes on from PLTD01000027.1 coordinate 68,165, forward strand.
ATCTGGTTGCGCGGCTGGGCGGGGACGAATTTGCGGTCTTGCAAGCCGATATGGGCGAGCCGGCGGCGGCGGCGGCCTTGGCGGCGAAAATTTTGGCAGCGCTGTCAGCGCCTTACAAGATCGACGGCAATGAACTCCATATCACGGTCAGTATCGGGATTTCGCCCTATGTGACCGCAAGCGACGGACCTGATGTGATGCTGTCACAAGCCGACTTGGCCCTCTATCGATCCAAGGAAGAGGGACGGAACTGTTACAGATTCCATTCCGATGACCTGGATCGCCTGGTCGATGAGCGTGTGAACCTCGCCGACGATTTACGAAAAGCCATCGATAAGAATGAGCTGGAGCTCTTCTACCAGCCGCAGGTCGATCTCACATCCGGTCGGATCGTAGGCGTGGAAGCGCTTATCCGCTGGAATCACCCAACACGCGGCCTCCTGGGTCCGGCGGTCTTCCTGCCGATCGCCGAAAAAACCGGGAGCATGCTGACCGTCGGACACTGGATTTTGGATCATGCCTGCCACCAGATGAAGCTCTGGCGAGATCAGGGGGTTGCCCCGCCGGTGATGGCAATCAACCTTTCGCTCAACCAACTGAAGGCCGGCCGCGATCTCGTGGACGATGTCGTCGCGACCACCAAGGCCAGGGGCATCAAAACAGCCGACATCGAATTCGACGTCACGGAGGCAACGCTGGCTCAGGCGACGATTAGTCAGAATGACGCACTGGCTCAGCTCCGCCTACTCGGCGCAAAGATCGCTATCGACGATTTCGGCAGCAAGTACTCGTCGTTCGACTACATTCGCAGCTACGGGGTCGATCATCTGAAAATCGCCCAACCCTTCATCGATAAGGCTGAGACGGATCCGGAACGCGCTGCCACTATCCGCGCGATCATCATGCTGGCCCATGAACTTGGCATTGAAGTCGTCGCTAAGGGCGTCGAAAGTGCCGAGCAGCGCGCGTTGGTGCTCTCAATCGCCTCGGGGACACAGGCGCAAGGGTTCTATTTCAGCAAACCGGTCGCAAACGAACAGGTTCTGGCGCTGTTGAAAAAGGGGTTCATTCACCCGACCAAGAGCTCGCCGAGCGTATCACGCCCCAACCGGCGTTTGGTCCGGGTCTCCAAATTACCTGTCGAAAAGCCCTAGAGCTGTGCGTTTGCTTTCCATATTCCCGATTGCAGGGCTCGTAGGGTCGCTGATTTGTCTTGCGATGCTCGCGGATTCGGGACGCAGCCAAGCGCAAAGCCTCGATTACGGCGCAGCCGAGAAAGTGTTCGGCGAGCCGGTGACAGTCAGCGTGACCGGATCGCCGCAGCGCGCCTCGGACGCGCCGGCCGATATCGAGATCGAGACAGCCGACGAGATTCGCCAATTCGGCGCCTACGACATTCCCGGTGCGCTGAGCCATCTCACCGGTGTCGACGTCCTGCGATGGACCAACGACGACGCGGATGTCAGCATCCATGGCTATGATGAAGCCTATTCGCCGCGGACGCTGGTGCTGATCGACGGCCGGCAGGTTTATGGCGACTTTTATGGCTATACGCCCTGGAGCGCTTTGCCCGTCGAGTTCGGCGCGATTCGGCAAATCGAGGTGGTGCAGGGACCGAGCAGCGCCTTGTTCGGCTTCAACGCCGCCGGCGGCGTCATCAACATCATCACTTATGATCCCCTTCACGACAACATAAACACGGCCAAGCTGAGCGCCGGAACTCAGGGTCTGGCACAGGTCTCGGCCGTGGGGACGTTCAAGCTGGGCGCGGATACCGGCATACGCGTTCAACTCGGCGGCCGGCGGGACGACGATTTCTCGACGGCGATACCGGCGGCCGTCTCAGGCTCGCGGGGGTCGGAATCGCGAGCGGCGATCGACATCGCCGGCGCGATGCAGGCGTCCGACAATCTTCGCTTCGACATCGAACTTAGCCACAGCGCCGTACAACAGGACGAAATCCCGAACACCTACAACCTCGTCAATCTGACCACCGACACCAACTCGGTGCTGGGCCGGGCTACCCTCGATTCGTCGCTCGGGTTGGCCCAACTCCAAGTGTACAATAACTGGCTGACGGAAACGTTTCCGGCGCAGGCCACGGGTGGCTTCGCCGGCAAACTCACGAATCAGGTGACGGTGGCGCAGCTTCAGGACATCTTCAAGCTTGGCAACGATCACACGTTGCGCGGCTCGATCGAATACCGGCACAATACGATGTCCACCACGCCGATTACCGGCGGGCATGTTTTCTATGACGTGGTTTCGGGTGGGGCGATGTGGGAGTGGAAGATCACGCCCGGCGTCTCCGCGACGAATGCGCTGCGCGTCGATTATTTGATGCTGGGACGCGACGGGTTCCTGATTTCGGGCGTGCCCTACACAAATTCAAGCTGGGACAGGAGCCTCATGGAGCCCAGTTTCAACAGCAGCTTGGTCTGGCGCAGCGACGATCTCGACACGCTTCGTCTGATCGCCAGCCGCGGCGTTCAGCTTCCGAATATGGAGGATTTCGGCGGCATTCAGGAGGTGACGAGCCTCGCGGGGCTACGTATCGCGCTCGTTGGGCTTCCAACACTCGGCCCCACGACCGTCACCAGTTTTCAGGCCGACTGGGATCGCACCATTCCGTGGCTGCATGCCGCCCTGCACGCAAGTCTGTATCACCAGACAACGGCCGCGGTCATTTCGGAAACGGGCCAGATTTCGTTCATACCTTCCGGCATCCTGCTCTCACCTGCCAATATCGGGGATTCCCGCACGACCGGCCTCGATCTGCAGCTCTCCGGAAAATTCAGCGACGATTGGCACTGGAGCATCGCCTACACGCCGCAAATCGTCACGGATCATTTCGTCGCCCCGATGCTCGTGTCGCTTGGCGTAAACTACCAGCATACGACGCCGGTTCACACAGCGAAAGCCAGCCTCGGCTGGACCCACGGCAACTGGGAGGCCAATGGGTATCTGCGTTACGAATCGACCTCGTACGGCCTGACGTCGCGCTTCCTCACCGGGGCGCTTGCAAGGATCGACGGGTACATCGCTCTTGACGGTCGGGTCGCTTACAAGCTGACCGACCGCGTTACCCTATCGCTGTCCGGACAGAACCTTACGCAATCGAGCCAACGCCAGACTTCCGGGCCGGACGTTGAGCGACGGGTTCTCGGTAGCGCCAGCATAGACTTTTAGGCGCTCGATGAGATCGTCCTCCAGAGTTTCCCAATACTGCAACCGCGGCTTCACGGCGACCTGCACGGTCGCCGGACGAATCCCGCGCTTCGGTATTCTTCTCATCTTCGCAGTCGGAATTTCGGTGGCTTATCGCGCGGCCTCAGCTGCGGTGAGCGAGAACGACGTAACGATTGCCGCGCGTGCGCTCGGTTTCATGGAGAAGCCGCTGACCGGCGTCGTGCGCGTCGGCATCGTCTACGAATCCGATAGACCGCAATCGTTCCAGGACGCCGCGTCGCTGCAGAAAATCATGGATAGGGGATTGACCGTGGGCGGGTTGAGTCTGAAGCCGGTGATGGTGCCGGTCGGCGGCGTCGCTGGGGCGAATGTCGATCTGCTTTTCCTGGTCGATGGCGTGGGGGCACGTGCGTCGTCAGTTGGCGATGCCGCGCGCGCCCGCCAGATCCCCTGCGTTACTCTCGACATCGATCAGGTCAAAAACGGCGATTGCGCGATCGGCATTAGGTCCGAGCCCCGAGTCGAGATTCTCGTCAATCACGAAGCCGCATCGCGTAGCGGCATAGGCTTTGCCGGTGCTTTCAAGATGCTGATCACGGAGTTCTAAGGTCCGGTCGACTCAATGGTGTTTTAGAACATCGATTACGCGCAGAACGGCCGGGCCGGCGACGATCATAAAAATCGTTGGCATAATGAATAGCATCATCGGAATTGTCATCAGCGAGGGAAGCTGATTGGCCCTTTCCTCCAACCGCATCAGCGTATCGTTGCGGAGCTCTCCCGCGACCACGCGCAACCCCTGAGCGAGCGGCGTGCCATAGCGTAGCGTCTGCGACAATGTCGTCACCACAGATCGCACGCTCGGCGTATCGATACGTTCGGCAAGGCCGGCAAGGGCCTCATCACGGCTTGGCAGTATCTTGAGATCGGCTGCGGTCATCGCTAATTCTTCGGCCAGGGCAGGCTGCGATTTATTGAGCACGCCGGCGACGCGATCGATACCGTCTTCAAAGGATAGCCCCGCCTCCACGCAAATCACCAACAATTCTAAGGAGTCCGGTAGGCCTGCCACAATCGCCTTGGTTCTAGTCTTTATAAGTCTGCCGATGATTATGGCCGGTATGAACCAACCGACAATTCCGGCCCCCACCGCAAGCAGCAGCGGCAACACTCGGGAGTGGGAGGTCAGCGACCAGTGTGAAGCGCCGAGGAAAACGAGAACGGCTAAAACGACGATCATCACTAAGCGCACGCCCGTCAAGACTAGAGGCGCCTTCTCAGAAGGCACGCCAAATCGAGACAAAAGTCTCGCAACCTCTAGCCTTTCCCGGGCCTGCGAGCCCTTATCACTCGAGCGAATAAAGCTGGCCGCAGACGGAACCGGCGGTCCGTCGATTTCGGCATCCGGCCGGATCAATCCTATCCGCTTTGCCACCGCCTCGCGGGCCATTCGGGTGCTGTAAAGAATAAGGGCGATGCCCCCGAAGCTAAGTGCAAGCGCAACCAGCAGAATGATAGTCCCGCCAAAGCGCCAGGTGTCATTGATGGGTGAGCTCATCGTCCCTTCCCCCGCACTCAGGCGGCACGCGTTACGCTGAGCATCATCTGCCGGATCGTTCCAAATCCGATAAGCATGCTTGTGACAGCAACTGCGATGATCACTTTGCCGCGAGGATCGACGATCAGAGGACGTAGGTAATCCGGCGTAATTACTAAAATCCCACCGATGATGAAGAAAGGAATAACTCCGAGAACATAGGCGGACATCCTGACTTCACCGGTTGTCGCCTTTGCCTGCAGGCGCATCGCGCGACGCTTGCGCATTATATCCGAGAGGATGTCGAGGGTCGCGGCAAGGTTTCCACCTGTGGCGCGCTGGAGAGAGACGGCAACCGCGAAAAAGCGAAAATCCGCTAATTCGATACGTTCCCCCGCGGCCGACAGCGCATCCTCAAAGGTAATGCCGATTGCCATCTCATCGGCAAGGCTGGTGAATACTTCCGCCACCGGGGAGGCTGCCTCCTTGCCGACGGCCCGAACCGCCGCGGTAACCGGCAACCCGGCCCGGAGCATGCGAATGATCATATCGATACTATCGGGAAACAGTTCCATAAACTTCTTATCCGCGACGTTTTGCTGATACTTGAGGAGATATCGTGGCAGCAGAAGAAGCCCTGCGAGGGTCAGTTCAGGCGAAATCCAGATGGACATATGTAGGCCTGGTTGCACCACGAGCCAGGTAATCCCACCGCCTGCAGCCGCGGTTAGCATCAGCACCGGCGCGCTTGCCGTCATACCCCAGGTGCGTGGCAGAGCGACAGCGAATGCACGGCGCAACCGAGCCCCGAGCATTCGCCTGCGTCGGGCTCTCCCAGCCGTCAGCAACTTCGCCGCGTCACTCACCGAGGTATTGTCTACCGCTTCGGAAATCAGGCCGACACGATGCTGAATATCAACTCGTGTCTGTCGGACCTCCATCAGTGTCAGGAACAATCCAGCCCCGATGAGCCCCAAAATGCCGAGAATCAACAGGCCTGGGACCAGCAGCGTCATGCTTAACTCTTATTCGACGGAGTCAACGCCGCCATAAACGCATCGGCCAAGCCGAAATATTCCAGTCGGGGAAAGAATCTCGGTCGCACATTGCCCGGTACGAAGGTGCCGCGTAGCGAGCCGTCTGCATTTTCTCCCTGGTACCGATATGTAAACAGTGTCTCCAGCGAGATAATATCGCCTTCGACGCCGACCACTTCGACAAGCTCCGTGACGCGTCGTACGCCGTCGCGCATCCGTGCCGTCTGCACAATCAAATTGAGGGCGCTTGCCATCTGGGATCGAACCGCCTGCATCGGCAGGCTCAGGTTCGCCATCAGCATCATGTCTTCCATTCTGGCCAAGGCGTCGCGGCCCGAATTGGCGTGGATCGTCGACATGGACCCGTCGTGGCCGGTATTCATGGCCTGCATCATGTCGAAGCATTCGGGGCCGCGAACCTCACCTACGATGATTCGGTCTGGCCGCATGCGCAGTGCGTTGCGCACCAAATCGCGCTGCGTTATCTCCCCATGCCCCTCGATATTGGGTGGCCTCGTTTCCAATTGGACCACATGCTTCTGCTGCATCTGCAGCTCGGCAGTGTCCTCGATCGTGATGATGCGATCGGTGTGTTCGATCATGCTGGAAAGCACGTTCAGCAGGGTCGTTTTTCCCGACCCGGTACCGCCCGAAATTATAATGTTCAGGCGACAGCGCGCAGCGATCTCCAGGGCGCGGCTCAACCCTGGGGACACCGTGCCGAATTCCACCAGCTTTGCAAAGTCCATGGCGATCCTCGAGAATTTGCGGATGGAGATGCATGGTCCCTTCAAGCTCAACGGCGCGATAATGACATTGACGCGACTGCCATCCTTAAGTCTGGCATCCAGCATGGGGCTCGATTCATCGATCCGGCGTCCGACCGAGGACGCGATCCGTTGCGCGACATGCATCACGTGCGCATCGTTGCGGAATTGGAGGTCGGTGAGCTGCAATTTGCCCTTGCGCTCCACATAGATCATGTGTGCGCCGTTGATCAGAATGTCGGAAATCGTGTCGTCCCGCAGCAGAGGCTCAAGCGGGCCGAGGCCAATCATGTCGTCCACGATCTCGTGTCCGAGATCATGCTGCTCCTGCCGGTTCAGCAGCAGTCTTCTTTCCGTAGCGATCTCGGCGACGAGCATGTTCACCCGCCCGGTCAGGTCCAGCTGCGTCATCTGGATGGCTATGGCCGGTTCTATGCGCTGGAGAACCTGATCGCGAATGAAGTCCCTATCCGGGGACACGTCTTTGCGTGATGGCGCCACAATGGTCTGGCTGGGAGTCGGCGGAATGTCCGACTGAACTAGCGTCGACGCTTGCACCAGTGGGGGGATGCTCCCTATTCGTTTTCCGAATGTGGTCATGGCTATTTGAACAAGCTGCTCAAGCGCCACTTCGGCGCCGTGGCTGGCTCTTCCCCTGAAAGCTGCTGAAATAGGGGCATCAAAGCGTGTTGCAGCGTCGCGCATTTCTGGAGACCGTCTACGCCTAAACGCGAAGCAATCGCGATGTCGCGCCCATAGGGAATGACGATATCGGGTGGTGCGCCTGCCGCACGCGCGAACTCGACGTCAGACAGGCTTTCGCTCGAACCGCTTTTATTCAGAATATGGAGCGTTGTCCTTTCCGCGCTGTTGGGTCCCAGTTTTGTATGCACTCGGGCAATATCCCGGGCGCTAACGAGGCTTCCGGTGCTGACAAGAAGGATAGTGCCCGGCAGGTGCAATACACGCATAAGGTGAGGGGCAGAGGTCATCGGAATATCGACGAACACATATCGGTTGCGACGTAGCAGCTTCTCAAGCAGCGACAACACCGCCGCCTCGTTCGGTATCAAAGAATCGTCCAGAGACTCCAGAGCGGAGATTACTCCAAGCCGTTCTCCCACATGGGCCGTGCCGCGATCGAGAAAAAGCTCATCGACACGCTCGGGGTGATCCAGTGCCTCTCGCAAGGCATGGCTTGGGCTGACGTTAAGCTGAAGCGCCGCATCGCCGAACTGGAGATCGAGGTCGAGCAGGCAAACGCGCCGCTTGTTTGTCTCTGCCAAATGCCATGCCGTCGCGACGGCAATCGTGGTGGCTCCAGCGCCCCCGCGCACGCCGACAACCAATACAAGCTTGCCGGTTCGAGACGGAGGCTGTGCCGTACTTCCCGTGATGATGCTGTTACAGCTTTGCATTAACAGCGCTCGTACCAGCGGCGTGTAGTAATACTCAACAACTCCGGCAGCTTTAAGCTCACGATAAAGACGTATGTCGTTCGATTCTCCGATGACGATCACGCCCGTGCTGGGGTCGCAGACATTGGCAAGCTCGCGAATCCGAGCGACAGGATCGTCGATGCCATACACATCGACGATCAGTAGGCGGGGTGACGGCCGCGACGCCAGCTCAGCAATAGCCTCGACGACTCCCCCATTCCTCAACTCTGAGTTCACAATGGCCAGATCGCTTAGGCATTGCCTGATAACCCCCTCTGAATCGTGATCCCGCACAAACACCATGGCTGTCGATGCAGCGGCAGCAAGTGCGGCACCCGCAGTGTCAGCCGCCGATGGCGTGACGATATCCATCATTGGTTGCCGCTTGTACTGGAGGTTGACGAACCGCTTTGCTGGCTCACCGCACCGCTGGCGCTGGCGCCTTGGAATACTTTGACTTTCCCCTGCTGATACGCCTCGATCGCCGATGCTTCTCGCTCGCCGTTGGCCGGGCCGGCCGGTCTCCCGCGGTCCAGATCCGCAGGGTTCGCAAGCATTGCTTTAAGATTTGCCGCGCTGATGCAGCCCAGGTAGGGAGAGTCTGCCTCGCTATGATGATCGGCGGGAAATTTCACCCATTGCGGACAACCAAGGTCCGCGGCCTTCGACAGAGGCGGCGCAGGATCGCTGGCACAGCCCGCCACGACCGCGATCGAGCCGGCGCCGAGCGTTAAGGCTGCGGCATGAATTTTGCGGTAAAATATAGCTACCATGATCACTCCATCATAAAGCCGGCCGCACCTTGGAGATGCGGCTCGGTTGTCGTTCGGAGTGGGATTACGGGCGTCCCGGACTCAGGCGCCGTGAGGCGACCTCGCAAAATTCGGTCGAGATCGTTCGAATATTCCAGCCCCTGGGTCGGCAACTGCAGGTCGCTCGTCTTAGAGACCGGTTTAACGATGTACGGCGTGACGATGATGACCAGCTCGCTCTCGTTGCGCAGGAAGCTGGTTGAGCGGAACAGAGCCCCCAGGATCGGTACATCGGCCATCCATGGAAGTCCTTGTATCTGGTTCTGAGCGTTGTTCTGGAACAGGCCGGCGATGGCAAAGCTCTCCCCGCTGCCAAGCTCGACGGTCGTTTCCGCCCGCCGCACAGTCAGCGCCGGGACCTGTATGCCGTCCAACGTCAGCTGGCCTATGGTGGTGAGCGCACTGACTTCGGGACGAACTTTGATGCTGATCCGATTGCCATCAAGGACCGTCGGAGTGAAATCAACGCTGATGCCGTATCGCTTGTAGTCGATCGTGACGATCTGGTTGCCTTGCGGAACGGGGATGGGATACTCGCCTCCAGCAAGGAAATTCGCCGTTTCCCCGGAAACTGCCGTGAGCGTGGGTTCCGCCAGTATTGTCGCAAGTCCCTCCTGATCGAGCGCATCGACCAGCGTCGAGACATTCACCGATCCCCCCGGAGATTTGTAACCTAGACCGACCGAGCCAAAGGTGTTCGACGAGCTGGAGGCGATGAAATTGCCGAATGACGTCACAGCGGTGCGGCCGGTCAGCAGCCCGACCGCCAGCGTGCCGTTGTTGAAAAGGCCTTGCCAATTGACGCCCAATTCCTTGTCGATATTTCGAGAGACCTCTGCGACCCGCACATGCAATGTGACCTGGGTCGCGGCATTCACGTTTACATCGAAATTGATCGTCTCTTTATCGCCCAGATACTGCTTTGCGGCAGCTTTGAGCCGTTCGGCATCGCGCGGCGAATTAACGGATCCTGAAATGGTGACGCCATTCGGCGTCGACGCCACCTTGACCTGTGCATTGGGAACCGCGCTCTGAACCGCGGCTTCGATTTCGCCGAGCGGACGGGTGACTCTGACTGTATAGCTGGTTGTGTCGCCAGCCACGCTGATCGCAAAAACAGAAGTGGTCCCGTCCTTCTTTCCGTAGATCAGAAAGCTAGTCGGCGTCGGCACCTGTATGTCGGCGATGTCCGGGTTGGCGACGAAAACCGTCTTTGCCGGGGCCGGCAGTTGAATGAGCAACGCCTTGTCGGCTTCGACAACAAGTGGCGATCTTTCTTTGATTTTAGGTGTTGCCGCATTTTGCGCGACGCTCCCATCAGGCGTGACATCAGCTTCGCTGATCGCAAACACGGTCGTGGCGCTCGTGTTTTTCCCATGAATCACAAAGCTCGTCGGCGTCGGCGCTTGGATATCGGCGATATCCAGGTTCCCGACGAAAGCCGTCTTTGCCGGGGCCTGCGATTGAAAGAGCGGCGCCTCGTCCGCTTCGATCGCGAGGAGCGTGTTTCCGTCGATCTCAGGTTTTGGCAAAGTCTGCGCGAGGCCTGCGCCCGGTAGGGCAGCCAGCGTCTGCGCGAGGCCTGCGCTTGGTAGGGCAGCCAGCGCGATCCCGATAGCCATTTTGGCGCGGCACACCCAAATGCCCGGCGGAGTTTTGCATGTCATTGTGTGCACTTCTTTCTCACGGGCAGGCCAGAAGTCCGGCGCTTGACGGGCAGAGGCGTTCGATCTTGGCTCCATGGAGCACGGCGATGGCGCCATTCGAGCCGTCCGATTTCGCGGGATCAGGCCCAGCAAGCGCGCGCGATACATCGGACGCCCAAATGGGCGAGACTCTGTCATAGGCCGCCGTTGTCGCCGGATCTCGATCCTGCTGGCCGCGCAAGGCGAGATCGATCTTGCCGAGCTGCTCTGCGACGAGCAGGGCCGCGGCCTGACGTTCCGTCACTTCAAGAGTGATCGTCTTCGGCATTTTTAGGTCGCCAACGACGTTGGCCGATGGCTCAGATTTGGCTGCAGCAACCAACGTTTGATCGACCGCGATTACGCGCAGATCGCGTAAAACTGTTTCGCCAGCCGATTTGTGACCCGCGTCTGTGCCTTGGCCCGAAAAACTTTGTGTCAAAAGAACATCGACATGATCCCCAGGCGATACGAGGCCAGAGGTGCTCTGGGAGGCATCCACGGCGATCGAGATGGCGCGATAACCAGGTCTGAGCGCGGCAACCAGAAAGTCACGATCACCAGGCCTGACCAAGTCGATCGCCGTCAGCGCTTCCCGCGCGGCAAACGCTCGCCGTGTCACGGTTCCTACGAGTTCCGTGTCCGCGCCGCTGCTGTTGCTGATGTCGGAGCCGACGACTTGATCAGCCGGCACTTCGCTCCAGGTCATATCCTCCTTGCGCAGCAGCGTGCCGGCAGGAATTGGCTGCGCGGCGACGAGTATCGACCGGGTCAGCGCTTGCGCCGGCGCGGACGCCGGGGTAGCGCCTGGAGTGTGGAACCACAATATCACGAGCAGAACACCCGCGAGCACAGCCAATATTCCCAGGCTGAACAAGAGCTTGCGGGACAGCATCGGATGCTATTCGCTCGCCAGGCCATAGGCGAACCCGCCGAAGACCGCTAGCGCATAGGGCATTGGCTCGTTGGCGAGAATCCGGGCGCCTTCTCGTCTTATCAGCCGCCAAAGAACCCACCTTCGACCGGTTTCTGGTTCCGTGGAAAACGGCAGATGCGCTGAGTGCCTAAGGGCAAAACGGGCGGCGAGATAAGCGCAACTCAACATACCGCCGGCAAGGGTTATGGCGAAAAGCAGCGAGATGACGCGACCCGCAGGCACAGCAATCGAAACGGCTGCGATCAGTTTAGCGTCGCCCCAGCCGAGCAGGTCGTTCGATGCGAGTAAACTGAGTGCGGCGAGCACCGCACCAGCGCTCAAAATGCTCGCCAACAGCGGCCCATACCCGAATTCCAGGCGTAGCCCGATACTGCAAAGCAGAATGATGGCGACAAGACGATTTGGAATAATTCGATTTCTAATATCAGTTAGTATCGATATAATAAGGCATAAAAATATGTTTGCTATCAATATCAATGGAAAAATAGACAAAATCATTTCACACTCCTGTCTTTTCTCCGCTTAAAAAATCTTCGATATTACCTTCAAAGGACGAGATGTTATATTACACGTGGCCCGAGACGGTATTGAACAGAGTACTCAGCCTCGTGCCGACCTGCGTAACAGCGGCGACTATGGCAATAGCAATGAGAGCGGCGATCAGCCCGTATTCGATCGCAGTAACGCCCGTTTCTGATCTGATTGGCCGGGCTTCGGCAGCGGCTCGAATGAGGTTTTGCAGAGTCCGCCAAAGCGCGGCCATGTCTTGCGACGGCCAGTAATAGATATGAAAGTAGTAGCCGTCTTTAAACAGCTATACTTTAGTAGAGACGGTCGTAAACAGAGTGCTTAGGTTTGTGCCGACAGCCGTGACTGCGACAATGATGGCGACCGCAATAAGTGCGGCGATCAAACCATATTCGATTGCAGTAACACCCGCCTCTGATCGAATCGGGTTATAACTCATTAACCTTGAAAACAACCGACGCATGATATTTTCCTTTTTGATTTATGGCCGGGATATGAACCCCAGGTTAGATATCATGCGCGCGCGGGGTGGGCCTGTCATTGACGTGCGACAATGACTTTTACTCCAGATACCGTAAGTTTTTTTTGATCGGCTGCGTGTTTGAGCTAATGTGTTTCTGCGCTTGTATTGACCCGGGACTGTGGCGGATCGAAAGGAACCGTCATGTTTGCGACAAAAGCGCAGATTCTATCGCCGGCTCTAAATTGGTCATTCCTGATTGCAGCCGTCATTCTTGTCAGCGGATGCGCTGATGCGAACACGTCCATTCCGCTCTCGGCGAGCGACCCCGCGGCCACGATCAAAAGCGATAGTGGTTCCGCTTTGCGAATGGCGCGTACGACGCGTTCTGCAGGTGACCTCAATTCGGCGGTGATGATTTACCGAAATATATTGGCAACCGGGGCAGCAACCGACGAGATCAGGATCGAGCTCGCCGACACTCTTGTCGAGTCCGGATCCCCAGACGACGCCATCGATATATATACTCAGGTTGGCGCCAAATCCTCGGCTCGCTTAGGCGCTCTACTCGGATTGACGCGTGCGTATATCAATCTCGGTGACCCCGCCAAGGCACTTGATAAAATCGACGAGGCTAAGCTGTTAGGGCCCGAAGATTCCCGCGTCTTGGTCGATCGCGGAGTCGTGCTCGACTCACTGAACCGTCACAGCGAAGCCCAAGACTGCTATCGTAGCGTGCTGAATGTTTCGCCGCGCCATCTGTCCGCGCGCAACGACCTGGCTTTGTCTTTGGCGCTGACCGGACATTTTGACGAAGCGGTTGCGATGATCACGCCACTGGTGCGGTCTGCCTCTGCAACACCCCAGGTTCGCGAAAACATGGCTGTTATCTATGGACTTATGGGGGACGCCGATCATGCGGCGATGGTGAGCCGTGTCGATCTAGACGAAGGAACCACGCAGAAGAATCTGGCGTTTCTAGCCGCGGTCCGGGAACCAAAACCGTAAATCCCTTCAGCTGCCATCCTGTTTTGTACGGGGGAATGCGAACTTCAGTCCGAACACCCCTGCTTTTCCTCGGATCGGTTTGCTTTTTTTTGGGAGCGGCAGGCTGGGTGTTTTACGGCGCTCTCTTCAGCTTCGCGCCGGCACAGGACTTTATGGTCTTTTACACCGCCGCCCGCGCATTTCTCGATGGGCATCTATCCCTCATCTTCGATGGCGACGCCTTCACCGCGCAGATTAACGCGAAGTTCGGCGGCTGGTTCTCGCAACCGCTCGATTTCCACCCCTGGGTCTATCCGCCGCTTTTTCTGCTCATGGTGATCCCCTTCGGGATTTTGCCATTCTCCTTGGCCTATACGATATTTCTGATCAGCAGTTTTGTCTTGCTGAACTGTGCCATCCGCTGTTTTACGCTCCCCGGCTACCAACGATGGCTTTGTGCTGCTAGCCTGTTTTTGTCGCCGGCCAGCGCTTTCACCGTCGCGGTCGGACAGAACAGTTTTATGACGACTGCTCTGTTAGTCGGTGGCTTTGGTCTCATCAACCGGGCGCCAATCCTCGCCGGCGCATTGATCGGCCTCTTGGCCTGTAAACCGCAATTGTGGCTGATGGCTCCGGTCGCGCTGATTGCCGCCAGGGAATGGAAAGTATTTGCGAGTGCCATGGCGACCGCCAGTTTGCTTGCGCTCGTTTCCCTAGCCGTTTTCGGGAGCGAGGCGTGGCAGGAGTGGCTGGAACTGATGCTCGGCCCGAGCCCGCTATATCAGCATTGGCTTCAGTTCGGCCGGCTCAACGGGCAAAGTGCCTATACCGATGCCGTGCTTCTCGGCGCACCGGAAAATATCGCCAGCGGTCTGCAGGCGGTCGTCACCGCACTATGCGCGATCCTCGTCTGGTGGTGTTACAAATTCTCGAGTTTGCGGCGTGACATGAAGTTGGTCGTGTTGCTTACAGCGACAATTCTCGCTGCCCCGCATAGTTCGAATTATGACGCCGTGATGGTGACCGTTGCCGTTTCTCTTTATCTGTGCCGGGCGGTGGAGGACGGCTTCCGCTTCGGCGACCTGTCGATGATCATAATCGTGTGGTCCATTGAGCTGCTAAACCCACCGCAAATGCTGCGATGGGGATTGGTGACGCCACTTGTCCTTTGCGTGTTTCTCGCGATGGTCAGTCTACGGGGGCGATCGGCGGTTGCCAGGGTTACAGCGCCAGTCCTATCGGCCCAGGGGCTGCCAGGGTTCTGACAGGATCTGCGACTTGCAGCACAAGCCATATGCGGCGAATGCACAAGGATAGAATCAATAGACTGATTACCGGGCCCAGCGGAAGATGCCATGCAGTCCCGATCGGCCAAGCGAGTAATGACAGGGGGTAAGTCGCCAGAAGCAGAAGTTTTTCCCAAGGCAAGAAGCCATTCTTGCGAGCCTCCCTGACCAGCCAGCCCATTGCCAGCAGCGTGATAACGCCGTCATAGAGCAACATCAGCGGCACCGCGAGCAACGTTCCGGCGACGAGCGAAGCGCCCCGTAACGGGCGCGTGGCAGGGAGACGCCAAAACAGGATTACCATCGCGATCATAAGAAGTGCTGTTGCCGACTGGACGATGTAGGCGTCCCTAGATCCGAACCCGAGCAGCTTGACGGCACCGAACATAGTCACCATTCCGGCGAAATCGATGCGCCCAGATTCGTAAATTTCATGAGACCCGGCCAGGGCCACAAAATAAGCCCGCCATGTTTCCCAGCCGAATAGAAGGATGGATGTTCCTACCGCAATCGTCACCGTCGCAGTTGCCGCCAGAAACGCTCGCCAATATCGCCCGGCTGCTAGCGCGAATGGGGCCAAAAGGCCAAAGTGAGGTTTATAGCAAAGCATGCCGAGCAGCACTCCGGAGGAAGCGGGCCGGCGGTCGATCAGCAACGTGAAGCCACCCAACAGGGCTGCCGAAAGGAATGCGTTTTGACCGACGCCCACATTCCAAAATATCGGTGGAAACGCCAGAACCGGCAGTATCCAGGCCCACCCCTTTTCGCCAAGCACTTCGCGCATTACGCAAAGAAAGATTGCCAATGTGATCAGTTGGAACGCGGCATAGGCAACCAGATAGGGTAGCTCTGCGAGGCCGGCACACAGAAACAGGAATACCGGCGGGTAATACAGAAACTGATAGGGGGCGCCCGGCACAGTGGCCTGCTGTTCTGCCCAGAAATGAGCTGTCTGATCATATGCGAGAGCGGGAGACCCCGCCAATGTCAGCTTTCCAGCGGCATAAAAACTAACGAAATCACTGCTTGTTGGGCCGACCCCGCCGACAAGGAGTCCATGTTGCCCAAGCGCGATAAACACTATGAGTAGAAGTTCCTCGGCCAACAGCACGAGGCCCCAGATCACGACCCGCCGTCGAGTGAGCCAATGGGCTTCACGCACCAGAGAAATCAGGCGGCAAAAGGTCATGCATCTATCCGGTAGTGAGACTTCGACTGCCGTGAGCACACGTGGCTTTTCCAATCGATTGGTTCGCGTGGCCTGAAATTACCGAGCTCGGCGCTTTCGCTTCGTCTTCGAGACGATATCGCGCGTTTTAGAGCGGAAACTCAGCTCGCTGCCGGCGCCTTCACCAATAGATTGCTATACTTTCGTCGCGACGTTGTTGAACACCGCCGTAAGATTGGTGCCGACCGCCGTGACTGCGCCGACAATGGCGACTGAGATCAGCGCGGCGATCAGGCCATATTCGATCGCAGTAACGCCCGCTTCGGATCTGATCAGTCGAAGATTGGCCAAATTCAAGAATATACGGCGCATGATATTCACCTCTTAAGTTGTCGACGCGCGGCAATCCCCTTTAAGCGGCGATCACAGCAATTTCGGTGCCTGTCCAAAGGCTGATCGAGGACGGCGATTTGCGGGCAAGCTTTTTTCAATGACCGCACAGAGCCTGTTTCCTCAACTCCATGTCCCACAAGCGATTTCAAGCAACGCATCCCTGTTGCGGAGTTCGACGCCCGACCGCAAGATCGCCACGGTGCCCTCGCGCTGGAGATGTGTCAGGTTACGGCAGACCGTCTCGATCGAAAGCCCAAGGTAGTCCGCGATGTCCATTCGGCTCATGGGCAATTCCACGAGACGACCATCGACAGGTGCGAACCGGCGGTCCATTTCCAGCAAGAACGATGCGATTTTCTCCACGGCGGTTTTGCGGCCTAGCAAAGCAATCTGCCGGCGAGCGCAGCGCAGATGGGCCAGCGTCATCGTTCTAAGCCAAAGGGCCAGCGGGGCATGGTTGTTTGCCTGCGCCTCGACGACGCGACGGGGATAGCGGCGCAATGTAATATCGGTGACGGCTTCAGCATCGGAGTAGTATGTTTCGAGATCGTCCATCCCAAGAAGATCACCCGGCCAATGAAATTCGCTGACCTGTCGGCGCCCATCTTCCATCAACTGCACCGTGCGAGCGCAACCGGTAATTATCTTCCAGCAAAATTCGGTCGGCTCATCATGCAAGTAAATTTCATGTGTCCGACGGACGACAACATTGCAACCAAACTGCTCAAGGACATCGAACGCGTCCGGTGCTCGGTGCCGCTTGCTCGCGCTGAAGATGCCGGCCGACGTTGCCTCTTGTGTGGATAACTGCATCACTTTCTCCGTTCTCGCAGGCCAATCCAACGCGCCAAGGGTCGAAACAACCGACGAATGAATTTGAGCTTCACCAACAAGCCGTCATTCGGCCGATAATCGAATGAAAATGGCTCATTTTGAGATCTTAGCTGAGGACAGAGCGTCAAAGGCAGCCTCGGAAACTACCTAGAACTGATCGTGGCGAGCTATTGAGGGATATCGACAATTCGGCACGTGCGGGTCGAACCGGTGACGCGCGCGCGACGATCTGACGTAGGTTCTCGCCATGGGTGGATCACTTCGGGCAGGCTGTCGAAATTTCGATAGGGGTTCATCGGCGGGGACCAGAGCCACCAGCGCGGACGGGCAGAGCCTTGGCAGATACCAGTTGCGAATCTTTCGCGAGTATTAATTCCGCGTAATCCACCGGGCCTAAACTGGACTCCCACCAGCTGCGTACACAGGTAAGGGATGCCTCCAACCGTGTAACAGGATCATGACCACTGTCATCGCCACGCGTACGGGCCTTCCGGTGTCCAAAGCGGACGTCCATGTTTCCGTATTGGACCGTCTCGCCTTCGGAGCCTGCGTCGCTGACCGAAAGGCCCTGGAAACTATGGGCTTCCAGGGCTGGTTGGACGAACAGCTCACCGGCGATCATCGCCAGGATCCGGATGCGGAGATGCGCATTCGCAATGCCACGCTTCACGTTAAATACGGTTCCAATGCCACTAACGACTATCCGGCAGTGGACGAGCTTCGGCCGTTGCGAACATTGGGTCAGTCGATCACAGAAACCTGGAAGCTGCTCGATGCGGACCCCAAAATGGCACCACCGCCCGAGCGGGGACGTCCATGGGTCGAGGTAGCGGCGGCGACCCTCATCCGCTCCGTCTATTCGCGCTGGCAGTTGCGCGAGGTGCTGGTCGATTTCTGGCACAATCATTTCAACGTGAACGCTGCCGGCGACCAGACGGTAGCGGTCTCCCTCCCAAGCTATGACCGCGATGTCATTCGCCGCCACGCGCTGGGCAATTTCCGCGACTTTCTCGAGGCGGTGGCGACATCCGCCGCGATGCAAGTCTATCTCAACAACCGGTCGTCGCGCGCGGGAAACGCCAACGAAAATTACGGACGCGAACTGTTCGAGCTCCACACTCTGGGGCGGGACAATTACTTCAATGCGATTTACGACAAATGGCGCAAGGTACCGGGCGCCATACAGGGGCGGCCGATCGGCTATATCGACCAGGATGTCTATGAGGCGGCCCGCGCCTTTACCGGCTGGACTATCGAAGACGGCGCCGGCATCGGACCGGGACAATCTCTGCCCAAAACCGGCAAGTTCGCCTATGTCGAATCCTGGCACGACAATTATCAGAAGCGCGTGCTGGGAACCGAGTTCGACCCGTTTCAGGCGCCGATGGCGGATGGACGAAAGGTACTCGATCTCGTCGCCAACCACCCGGCGACAGCCCATTTCGTCTGCTTTAAGCTGTGCCGCCGGCTGGTTGCCGACGAGCCGGCGGAATCGCTAGTGGCGGGTGCGGCTGCGGTGTGGACGCAAAATCGCAAACATCCCGACCAGATTGCCCGGACCGTGCGTTTCATTACGACCAGCGCCGCCTTCGCCGACAGCAAGGGCGCCAAGGTAAAGCGGCCGCTGGAAACCGCAGCCAGTTTCGTGCGTGCGACCGGCATCGACTTTACGCCGACCGAGGCATTGATCTACGAGATGGCCGGCGGCGGGCAAAAGCTTTTCGGCTGGGCGCCACCGACCGGTCACCCGGACACGCGTGACTATTGGCTGTCGACCAACGCAATGCGCCATCGCTGGACTCTCGCACTCGGCCTTGCAGATAATTACTGGCAGACGGGCACCTTCGACCCGGTCGCGCTTATGGGCGAAAGCGATCCTGTGGCGATTTCCGTCATGCAATTCTGGCGTCAACGGCTGTTGCCTGACAGTGATCCTGCGATCGAGGCCAAGCTGCTTGCCACGATGAAAATGGCGCCCGATCAAAGGTTGAGCAGTATTCCCGGTAACCCCAAAGACCAAAAAGCTCCGTTCCGTCACATCGTCGCTTACTTGGCTATGTCGCCCGGCTTCCAAATGAGATGAGTACGGACATGTCCCAAAGCAGACGGGAATTCCTGAGGGCCGCGTCCATCGCCGGCGCACTGACGCCCTTTTCCGGTGTCGGCCGCCTTGCCTTCGGCGCCGGGGCCGGAAGCGACGATATTTTGGTCGTGATGTTCCTCCGCGGCGGTTGCGATTCGCTGAACCTCGTGGGGCCGACCAACGATCCGAACTATGTCGAAGACCGGATCGCACCCCTGCGGGTGCTGGACAGCGGCGACAAGCCGGGAATTCAGCTTGCCAACGGGATGGCGTCCGGTGTCGATTTTCGCCTGCATCCCGCTGCGGCGCCGCTTGGCGATCTTTATCGTCAGGGGCATCTCGCAATCGCTCACGCAGTCGGACTGTCGAACGAAACCCGCAGCCATTTCGTGGCGCAGGAATTGATCGAGCGCGGTATCGTCAACGATGGTGGCGACCAAAGCGTCGGCGCCAAAACTTCGGCCTCGATCGAATCCGGTTGGCTCGGACGCTATGCCCAGCTTATCGGCCTGGGCAATGCCGGTCGCGCTGCGGTGCCCGTGCTTTCTGCCTCCAACGGGGTCGACAAGATGCTTGAGGGTTTCGGTGGCGCACTCGCCGTACCCGACCTCAATAACGGCATCGCCCTGGCCGGCGGAACCCAGGGACGCGACATCCTCTCGGCGCTGTACGACAGAGAGCCGGGGGATGCCGGCGAGGCGGGCCGTCTTACACTGGCCAAATACGCGACGATCGATGGCAAAATTATAAAAGGACCGGACGGAAAACCAGTTCCCTACAAACCGGACGGGAATGCGAGTTACGACGAAGGCGGCGAAGGCGGTGGGCGCGGGCTTGAAGCTATCGCCCGGATCATCAAGATGGATGTCGGTTTGCGCGTGGCCGCCGTCGATATGGGCGGATGGGACACGCACGAGAACCAGCCCGGGCGCTTCAACAATTTGGCGACGCAGCTCGGCCGCAATCTGATGGCGTTCTGGAACGACCTTTCCACCTATCATGACCGGCTGACGCTTGTGACGATCAGTGAATTCGGCCGCCGTCTTCGCTCGAACAAAAGCAACGGGACCGATCACGGTCACGCCGGTGCCATGCTCGTGCTGGGCGGCCGCGTAAATGGCGGCCGGATGTACGGAAAATGGCCAGGCTTGGCGACGCCGGAACTCGACCGCGCGGTCGATCTCGCCGTGACTACCGATTATCGCGCGGTCCTCTCCGCCCTTGTCGCACCAAATGTTTCGGTACAGCGCATGGGACAGATTTTCCCCGGCTATAGGCCGGTCGGCGACCTGCAAATCATTCGAGGCGTCTAAGGGCGCGCTTCAAAGGACGACGGGATTTTGGCCGGCGCCGATTGATCCGCAGTCGGGGATGCGATCCGGTTAGCGTGCTGCAATGAGGATATGGATCATGGCTTCACCGTCGGGTTGGTGTTGGGAGCGATCTCGGGCTCGGGTTCGTGGTGGTCCGGCAGAGACGATGCGTTGATATCGAGGATTTCTCCCAGCCATATCGCATGGGTTAGGTGGTCGGCCTTGGGTTGGCCGGTATTAGGGTGAATGAGCACAGCCAAGCCTTGCCGATTGATCATGATCCAGGGCACGAAACGGGCAAATTCGGCTGGCATGAATGCCACTTGGTACATCGGTCTCGTGTGCGGTCCTACCAATCCGTCGTGCCAGCGACCGATGAGGACTGAGAAGCGCTCGCCGATCTCCTCGCGCAAGACTTCCGCGATCCGCCGCTGGTCTGGGCCGTCAAAATAGATATGGGCGTGATAGCTCTGGATGGCGTCTAGGGGCTGCAAGGTCACGGCGGGGCGAACTCACGAGAGATAACAATAAAATCTAGGCTGTTCTCAATGATCCGGATGAGGAATACCAGATCCAAAACTCGTCGAATAAGGACGGTCACGGAAAGCATTCGTCTGTTCGGGGACAGTCCCACGGCCGCCTCGACTTTTGGTAGAAACCGCTCCGCCTGTGTGTCAGTGATCAGAACGACGATTGGATAGGGGGTATCCGTATCGACCGAGCGGTGATTCCGCAACCTGGGCGACACAGACGCTATGCCCTTGCGCGCCCGCGAACAAATAGATTTTCTAGAATAACCTTCGGGTTGCACGATGGTGGGCTTTTTCGATTTTGACGTGTACGCGAGTTCCCTGCGGACCGCACGCCTTCGGCAAAATGCTTATGAAAACTTTATGAATTCGCGCCATAACAATAATATTTTATTTATGCTGTGGTCGTGTGCCACAAATACTTACATGCCTAATAGGAGTGCGCGCCAGATTTGGGTATAATGAAAGGGGTGGTGAAACCAGGAAAGAACTGGCGTGAATCTTTTAGCGTCTTCGAAGGGTTGCGGTAGGTTTCATAAGGACGGAATCCTTGCCGATTTATGGCCTGCCAGGCGGTAAGGGATGGAGGCTCGATCGATTTTTCGCAATGTCCTTGAGCAAGTTTGGACCATGGTCTCAGCCATATATCGAGGTGGCGGCGAAACGCTGCTCGACGCAGGCTCGGCTCCGCCCCGACACCGGTATTGGATCTATTTGCGGCCCTATCTGATCTGTTTAGCCATGGACATCGCTGCGACGGGCGTCGCATATTTGTTCGAGCCCATTACCGCGGCTTCAAATCTATCTCTGGTTTACCTTCCACCCATATTGATCAGTGCGCTCAGCTTTGGGCTCTGGCCCTCGATAGCGAGTTCGATGCTGGGCGTACTGTTGTGGGACTATTTATTCCTGCCTCCCAAATACGAACTCAACATCGACGACCCGCAAGATGCACTGGCTCTGCTTCTCTTTCTCGTCATCTCCCTCGTCGTCAGCAACCTTGCGGCCTTAAGTCTGCGTCAGCGATCGGCGATAGAAGCGCGCGCAAAGAGTACGGCCCAGCTGTACGAATTCAGCCAGCAGATCGCGGCTGTCGGATCGCTCGGCGCTATGCTCAATGCTGCGATCTCGACTATCGGTTCGATGATGCATTGCGAGGTTTTCGTGTTGTTGACTGCCGATGGCGCAACTCGGCTATCTGCTTCCTATCCTCAAATGCGTGATCTTGATGCCGTCGAAGTCAGTCTCGCTCAGGCTGCTGCGACCGGCGCTCCGGTCTCTTTGGCGGGACGGCATCTTTTCATGCCGCTGCAGACCCAGCGGGGGATCATCGGTGTTGTCGGCATCGACCGTAACCAGTCCCAATCCTTTCTCCCCGACGAGGAGAGCTTGCTGTCGATTCTCGTGGATCAGACGGCTGTTGCAATCGAGCGCATTCAGCTTGCCGAGACCATCGATCAGGCGCGCATCGAAACCGAAACCGAGCGTTTGCGCAATGCCATGCTGACTTCGATATCGCATGACCTGCGCACGCCGCTGACGTCGATTATGGCGGCCCACTCCATTCTCCGCAGTCTCGGGGATGCGTGCGATGCGGCAACACGGCAAGAACTGATCGATGAGGTGGGTGAGGAGGCTGAAAGACTGGATCGCTTTATCGGCAATCTCCTCGATATGACGAAGCTCGAGTCCGGCAAGATGAACGTAAGACTCGGACCGATCGAGGTTGGAGATGCATTGGAATCCGCCCTCGCACGCGCAAGCCACTTACTCGTCGCTCATAACGTCAATGTTGAACTTCCTTCTGATCTGCCCATGGTCAAGGCGGATTTCATGTTGCTTGAACAAGTTATCTTCAATCTCATAGACAATTCAGTGAAGTATACGTCGCCCGGCACCATCATCGACATATCCGCCTATGCCGGAGAAGACGCTGTTTCGATTGGAGTTGCAGATCAAGGTTCCGGAATTCCGCCTCACTCGATCGACGCTATATTCAACAAGTTTGCACGTGTGAATTTTGAGGATCGGCAGCGCCCCGGTACCGGCCTCGGTCTTGCAATTTGCCGGGGCTTCCTTCAGGCGATGGGAGGTACGATCACAGCGGACAATCGACAGGATCAGCGTGGCGCCATTTTTACAATTCGTATTGCGATCGCCGACGCGTAGCGAAGGAAATCGAATTGTTGTGCGCAGGTGAAGAATGATTGAACCGGGACCGTTCCCGGTTCAATCATTTGTGCGTTTTGGAAGGAAGAGTGAGAAGAAAATATCCCGGGAGATTTAG